>JBEGVX010000172.1:0-3929 GCA_041178105.1 Actinomycetota bacterium | reverse complement strand
CTCTATTGGCTGTCACCAGAACGCCTTTAACAAAATAGCTCGGTGCTTAAAATTCTCGAGACTTAGCTTTCCCTGGAGAAAAGGAGGGACCTGGACTATTCAAGGTCCCTCCTTGCGCCGCTAGCTCAATTCTTTTGACCACTACCAATAGATCAAATTGATCTAGCTACGACTGTGGTGGAGACGACGGGATTTGAACCCGCTCCGCTGGTTTGGTAAACAAGCGTGCTGCCAATTACACCACGCCCCCATCACGGGAGCGAAGGTAAAGGAATGTGAAAAAATACAAGTAAGAGATTTCGTTATTGTGAATGAGGAATGTGTTGTGAAAAGCAAAAGGGACTTGGATTCTTCCAAGTCCCAGTTACTACCAAACCAGCGGTTCTCACTCTCTCACGAATTTGCATCTAAAGAAAGTAGTGACATAAATAATTACAATGAGTAATCGTAAGATACATATTAAGAAGAGTCGCCCTATAAGCCGGATTCTGTCGTGAACCATCATCCATCTAGCGTTGCTATCTCTAGCAACGTCATGCGGTCTACCCGATAACTCGAGCGAGCAGCTCTCAAACGTTATCTGCGTGACCTTGCTCCCAGTGGGGTTTACCTAGCTACAAGAATTACTTCTTGCACTGGTGGTCTCTTACACCACCGTTTCACCCTTACCCACTATTGCTAGTAGGCGGTTTATTTTCTGTGGCACTAATCCCGCCGGTTTCCCGGGGTGGGCGTTACCCACCACTGCGCTCTGCGGAGTCCGGACTTTCCTCGATGTATTGCTACACCGCGATGATTCGGGCGACTCTTCTAGGTAATTCTAAAGCGCACGCTCTTTTATGTAAATTTTCCGCCAAGAGATAAAACCCCAGATAACTAGCGGTAAATAGAAGGCATAGAGCGTGCCCGTTGGGTAGTAGCCGTTTGCAAAGGCAAATGGCACGCCAACAAGATCGACTGCAACCCAGACCAACCAAAATTCGATGTAGCCACGACTCATTCCAAAAGTTGCTAGCGCTGTACCAGTAAAGATCCAGGTATCAACGAGCAACCAATTTCCAGTTTCACCAAGCGCCTTGAAAATCTGCATCGAAAGCAGGAAGAAAATTATGATTGCTGGAATTAAAACTATTTTCTCTTTTTTGGTGGTCCAACGCGGAGAGACAGCAGGTCGCTCCCCTGCGCCACTTCGACGATGTTGTGCCCAGCGAACCCAGCCATAAATACTGACGATAATAAGTAAAAGATTACGGCTGGCTTGGCCATAAAAATTTGCATCGTTATCGCTGTAGGCAAATACTGCGCCAAGGAAAACGGTGAAGAGCATCCCATCGGCAATAATTCCAACAGGCCATGCAGCAACTTTCCGCTTCAGGCCGAGAAATGCACTAGTGATACCAAGCGCGCCACCGAGCACTTCCCGAAGCGGAATCGACTTACTGCCAAAATAGAGATTAGTTTCAAATAGCCATTTAATTAGCGTCATCGCTCTAAGCCTTTCTAGGATCCGCTAAATTGAGGTGAGTCAGCGCATCGGCATGAATAATCGACTCTATTTTCTCTGATGGAATCTTGGGCATAGCAGTACCAGCCACAATCTCATTCACCGCTCGTAACCGCTCCATTGCATATGCGGGAGTCGTTACTGGAAAGTCGCTACCAAAGAGCAACTTATGCATCGCGCTCCACTCAAATGCCATAACCAGCGCTTCATAAGTCATCCATGGCCTTGTGTAAATAGCCGAGACATCGGCGTAAACATTTGGATGTTTCCTAATCACAGAGACTGTCTCGCGAACCCATGGGTGGCCAATATGCGCCATGACAATCTTCAGATCAGGGAAGGCAATCGCAATCTCATCAACAGTTAGTGGGTGGGCATTCTTTAGTGGAGCAAAAGAGATTGGTGATGCGCCAATATGAAAGAGAATCGGCAATCCATCTTTTTCTGCCCGTCGATAGAGCGCAAAAGCTTCTTTGCCTAGCGGATCAAAGCGTTGGTAATTCGCGCCCAACTTAATTCCCTTTAGCCCTAATGATTTTGCGCGCTCATACTCATCTAAATAGTCAGTGAGATTTGGATCAACAGACATAAACCCGATTCGGGACTTATCTGCTGCAACAAAATCGGCCGTTGAATCATTAATTCGTGTGGGATCACCCGATGTGCCCGTGTACTTCTCAACATCAGGGACGTGGATATTAAAAACGATGGATATATCTGCAGCTTTCATGCCGCTCTGATAGTCAGCCCAACTATTTGTCGTGGAGACAGGTCCCCCTGAATGCCATCCCGTGAAGACCTTCTTTTCGCTCTCCGGAACTTCACCCTGATGCGTCGGGGTATGCGTATGAACATCGATTATCACAACTGCCTCCAATAATCCCCCATGCTATCCTCACTCGGACTACAGGAGGAATACATGAGTGCAGATCAGAAATTAGCAAGCCTTTCGGCAAAACCGCACGGAAATTACAACATCACCCTCGCTCCTATTCGCGAGCTCAACAATAGTTTCTATGCATCTGGCCAGGTAGCGCGTCGTGGCGAAGCGATGATCGCAACTGGACTAGTCGGACGTGAAGTAAATATGGAACTTGCGCAAGAGTGCGCATGGCAATGTGCCATTAACGTCCTCGAGAGTGTGCAGAAGGCAATCGGCTCCCTCGACAAAATCGAATATGTCGCACGTCTAGGAATCTACGTTGCAAGCGCTGATGATTTCTCAGATCAACACCTTGTTGGACATGGCGCTAGCCAAGTCATCCTCGATGTCTTCGGCCCAGAAGTTGGCCTCCACACTCGAACTGCGATTGGCGTGAAATCGCTTCCACTTAATAGCCCAGTAGAGGTCGATGCAATTTTCGTACTTAAGAAGTAGTCAACCACTTCGCAATATCTGTAAGTGATTCTGGATTGGCCAGTGAGGCAAGATTCCTCACTGGCCTTTTATTTGCAAGATCCGTGACGGCAACTTCAGCCAACTTCCCATTGAAAGTCCGCGGCAAATCTGAAACAAAATAAATAGCTCCTGGCACATGCCGTGGCGATGTTTTCTTACGGATTAACGCTTTGATTTCATCAGCAAACTCTTGGTTTTGATTTGTAGAGATAAGGAAGAGCACAATTCGCTGGTCGCCCTGCCACGGTTGGGCAATAGCAAGCGCACCCGAAATCTCTGTCACGCCGTCGAGCGCCGAGTAGATTTCACCAGTTCCAATGCGCACACCAGAAATATTTAACGTGGCATCCGATCGACCATGAATAACTACGCCACCATTAACTGTTTTTGAGGTGAGGTCGCCATGGACCCACACTCCAGGCCACGTGTGAAAATAAGTCGAAATAAAACGGGAATTATCGCTATCTCCCCAAATACCAAGTGGCACGCTCGGAAATGGTTTCTTGCAGACCAACTCACCCATCTGATCAACACCAAGAGAATTACCGTCCTCGTCAAAGACATCAAAGTCCATCCCAAGCAGTGGTCCTTGCATCTCCCCCGGGTAATAAGGAAGCGATGGATCAGGGCCAGTAAAACTTCCCGCGATATCTGTTCCACCAGAGAATGGTGAAATAAAAATCTCACCAGAAAACTCTTCGCTCAACCATTGCGCGGTACTCGCTGAGAGCGGCGAACCAGTAACCATGATGGTGCGCAACGAAGCGAGATCTCCTACCTCTTTAATGGATTTACCTGACTCCTTAATAACATCGAGCAACCGTGCAGAGAGGCCAAGGTGCGTTAATTTTTGTGTTTGGGCAAAGTGAAAGAGCCTCAGGACATCGGGGTAGCTCGGCGATCCATCAAAGAGCACTAAATCCGCGCCTGTTCCCAAAATAGATATCGCCCAATTCCACATCATCCAACCGGTTGTCGTATAAAAACAGACGCGATCACCAGGACGAATATCGCAATGTAATTTCT
>JBEGVX010000171.1:0-2517 GCA_041178105.1 Actinomycetota bacterium | reverse complement strand
AACATGGTGTCTTTGTAAACTTGGATATGGAGGAGTACCGAGATCTTCCGATGACCGTTGCCGCCTTTAAGCGCGTCCTTGACGAAGATGAATTCGCTGGAATGAAGGCGGGAATTGTTCTTCAGGCCTACCTTCCTGAATCACACCACTTCTTTGGCGAGCTAGTCATATGGGCAAAGGCTCGCTACGAAAAGTCTGGCGGAACTATCAAGGTGCGCTTAGTAAAAGGTGCAAACCTGGCCATGGAGCGCGCCGAAGCTGAACTCCATGGCTGGAGCCCTGCCCCTTACCGCACCAAATCAGATGTTGATGCTTCTTATATGCGTTTAGTTGATGCTGCGCTTCGCCCTGAACATGCAAAGGCTGTTCGAATTGGAATTGCTTCTCACAATCTCTTCCATATGACATGGGCGATCGAAGTTGCTAAATCGCGCGGAGTTTTAGATCAGATTGATATCGAAATGCTAGAAGGAATGGCAAATGCAGAAGCTCTTGCTGTCACTCGCGCAGGCCAACCAGTTCTGCTCTATGCGCCAGTCACGCGTAAAGATGATTTTGCCGCCGCCGTTGCTTACTTGGTGCGTCGCCTTGATGAGAATACTTCGGATGAAAACTATTTGAAGGCCGCCTTTGATATTGCTAAAAATCCAGCAAAGTTTGCCGATCAAGAGCAGCGATTCTTAAAGTCAATTGCCGAGCGCCACACAATCACCACCGAGACTCTGCGCCACATTGTGCATGGGGAGTTAACGGGGCTCACCTTCGAAAATGAACCCAACGCTGATCCAACAGAGCCTCGCTTTATTGCCTCCGTTGAAAAAGCAATGAAGAAGGTTCGCGGCATTAAGGACCAAGAGATCCCACTTGTAGTTAACGGCAAAGAGGTGTTTACAAAAGAACAAGAAGAAGGCAGTGATCCTTCAGATAATGGAAAAGTTTGGTACCACTACTCAGTCGGTTCAGCTAAAGAGGTAGATACTGCAGTAGCGACCGCAAAGAGCGCACAGGCAAAGTGGAGCTCACTTACCATCGAAGAGCGCGCGCAAATTCTCTTTACTGCAGCGACCGTGATGCAGAAAGCAACTACCGAGACAATTGCGGTGATGTCGCGCGATGCCGGAAAGACGGTAGCGGAGGCAGATCCAGAAGTTGCTGAAGCAATCGACTTTGCCCGTTTCTATGCAACGACTGCCCAGAACTTTGGAGAATCAACTCCACTAGGAACTATCTTGGTTGTACCTCCCTGGAACTTCCCATATGCAATTCCAATCGGCGGAGTATGTGCAGCCTTGGCTGCCGGAAATACCGTCATCCTTAAACCCGCTCCAGAAACCGTTGCTACCGCTTGGGAAATCGTCAGCCATTTATGGGATGGTGGAGTTCCAAAAGATGTCCTTCAGTTCTTACCGATGCGCGATGATGAGAACGGTAAATACCTCATTACACATCCAGATATTGATGGACTCATTCTTACTGGATCATTTGATACTGCATCTTTATTTACATCATGGCGTCCAGAGATTAATTTAATGGCAGAGACCAGCGGAAAAAATGCAGTTCTCATTACCTCCTGTGCGGATATTGATGCAGCTGTAAAAGATTTGGTGCAATCAGCATTTGGACACGCAGGACAGAAGTGTTCTGCCGCATCCCTTGCCATTGTCGATACACATATCTATAACGATCCAGCATTTGTTCGCCAACTCAAAGACGCTGTTGAATCCCTCAGCGTTGGAGCTGGCTGGAACTTCTCGACAACAGTTGGCCCAATAATTCGTCCTGCTGAGAGTGCACTTAACCGCGCTCTTACTCAGCTCGATGCTGGCGAAAGCTGGTTGGTCGAGCCAAAGCAGTTAGATAACGCCGGTTTGATGTGGCGCCCCGGAGTAAAGCTCGGCGTCAAAGCTGGTTCATGGTCTCATCGCAATGAATGGTTTGGTCCAGTTCTTGCAATCATTGAAGCGCCCAACTTTGATACTGCAATTAATTGGCAGAATGAAACTGAGTTTGGGCTAACTGCGGGCATTCAATCACTGGATGAAAAAGAGTGTGAAGAGTGGATCGATCGCATTGAAGCAGGCAATCTTTATATCAATCGCGGAATTACTGGCGCCATCGTCAATCGCCAACCTTTTGGAGGTTGGAAGAAGTCAGCGGTAGGGCCAAATGCCAAAGCTGGTGGCTTGAACTATGTAAACACTCTGCGCAATTGGCCGCGCGTTACCAATCTGGAAGCAGCTATCTATGGCGTTAATACCTGGTGGAGCAAAGTTGGTTCACAAGCAATTGATAGATCTGGCCTCTTAGTTGAGAAGAATTTCCAGCGCTACCGCCACTACTTAGCGCCAATTGTTGTCGTGGTTGATGAATCAACAACACAGGCAGAGAAATCACTGATTCACTACATCAGCGAGAAGACTGGTGCGAAGGTTATCTTCACAACTGATTTAAGTGATGTAAAAGAGAAGTTCTCGCGCGTTCGCTGGTTGGCCTCAAGTAAGCCGCCAGTCCTTGAGA
>JBEGVX010000170.1:0-7767 GCA_041178105.1 Actinomycetota bacterium | reverse complement strand
GAAACGCTTCGCCATTTTCTCTCCACTGTTGCTAGAACATTAGGTAAAGAATTTGACGAGAAAAATCCTGAACCTATCGTTGCTGAATTAGGATCGATGGCACGCATGATTGGTGCCACGACCCAAAATACGGCTAATCCGACGATCCTAGAAGCAGGTTACAAAGAGAATGTAATACCTCAGCGCGCTCGCGCAGTTATCGATGGAAGATTCCTTCCAGGATTTGAAGAGGAATTTATTGAAACAATTCGAGAACTTGCCGGACCGGATATCAACGTGCAGCCAATCATTCACGATGTTGCCTTAGAACTACCTTTCACTGGTGAATTAGTTGATGCAATGTGTGCGGCAATCAAAGATTGCGATCCAGATGGAATTCCGGTTCCGTATGTGATGAGTGGGGGAACAGACAATAAAGGATTATCGAAACTAGGTATCGCAGGATATGGATTTTCACCATTGAAGTTGCCGCCAGATTTGGACTTTATGGCGCTCTTCCACGGGATAAATGAGCGAGTTCCCGTGTCGTCAATCCATTTTGGCGTCGAGGCTTTAGATAGATTCCTACAACGCGCTTAATTTGTTTTCTATCAGATGTTAGATCTCAAAGCGGTGGTAATTGTTCGAACTCAATCTCTGGGCGCCATACTTTCCTTTTAAGTTGAACTACGTGTCG
Source organism: Actinomycetota bacterium (assembly GCA_041178105.1). Lineage (GTDB taxonomy): Bacteria > Actinomycetota > Actinomycetes > Nanopelagicales > Nanopelagicaceae > IMCC26077. The sequence goes on along the minus strand of JBEGVX010000170.1, from coordinate 7,091 downwards.
ACCATCTGGGTAGATGCGCACTCGATCCAATGTCCACCGCTCACGTTCTGCAAATTCGGCGAGCATCTTCTGTACGGCACTCTTTTTCGTTCCTCGAGGCACGCGAAGAAGTTGGTATTCGTAAGTAATCACTGCGCACTCACATCGTCGAGTGCACTTCGTACTACTGCGGGTAGTTCAATCTCATCCACTCTTAAAATGCCCCTTAGTTGCGCGGCATTCCGAGCGCCAACAATGGCACTTGATATTCCTGGTGCGTCGCGAACCCACGCCAGCGCGATCTCTAACGGCGCACAACCCAAGCCGTCGGCAGCCATAGAAACTGCTTGCACTATTTGACGGGCGCGCGGCTCCAAGTAAGGCGAAACGAAAGGACCTAAATGTGGACTGGCTCCTCGAGAATCAGCGGGCACTCCATTGAGATATTTGCCAGTCAAAACGCCTCTTCCCAACGGCGACCACGCTAAAACGCCTAAGCCCACCTCTGCGGCACAGGGGAGAATTTCTGACTCTGCGTTTCTATTAAGAAGGGAGTATTCATTCTCTGTTATCGAAAGCGGTATAGAACGCTCTAGAAGTGTGAATGCGCGCGCTGTTTGCCACCCTGAGAAATTGGAAATACCGATATACCGAACTCGACCACTGGATACTGCAAGCTCCAATGCAGTCAGCGTCTCTTCTAATGGCACATGCTCATCCCAACGTTGAACCATCCAAATGTCGAGGTAATCTGTTCTTAATCTTTTTAGAGAATCATCTAAATCTTTCAAGAGATTTCCACGCGAGTTATTTACTCCCGTTGTGGTCATTCCGCCTTTACTCGCCAGAACCACCTGATCTCGTGGCGTCAAAGTGTTTAGCAGGCCACCAATTACCCGTTCGCTATCGCCATCGCCAAAAATCGCGGCGCTATCAATCAGAGTCCCACCGTAATCGAGAAAGGCGCGTAGTTGCTCGGCAGCTTCATGCTCATCGGTGTCCCGCCCCCAGGTCATGGTGCCCAAGGCGAGCGCAGATACGCGCAATCCGCTCCTGCCTAGTTGGCGAATCTCCATCGACTGCAGTTCCTCGCTATTCTCGCTAGCCTCTAGGTGGGAGAGTAATAGGAGGAACGCATTGGGCACGGTAATTCTCATTCGCCACGCGCGAAGCACTGCTAATGCCGAAGCCATTCTCGCTGGCCAAAGCCCCGGCGTGCGCCTCGATCCAACTGGTTTAGAGCAGAGTAAAAAATTGGCTCACACGCTTGGCGCGATTCCAGTGAGCCGTGTCTTTGTAAGCCCACTCGAACGATGTATGGACACCCTTGCGCCTTGGCTTGCCGAGTTCGGCAAGGGGGTTTCGGTGCAAAGCGAACCGAGAATTATCGAACCAAATTATGGTCTATGGAGTGGGCGCAAACTTGAGGAACTAGCTTTGGAATCTTTATGGAGCGACGTTCAACAAAACCCCGCTCAGGTTATTTTCCCCAATGGCGAGAAGTTTATGGATGTATGGGAGCGAGTTCACGAATTTTTCATTCATCTAAAGGAAATCGCAAGCGAAGATGGCACCTACATTGTTGTAAGCCACGGGGACATTATTAAATTTCTCATCGCAAACATTCTCAACATTGAATTTAAAAACTTCCAGTCGCTAGTAGTTGAACCTGGCTCGATATCGATAGCTCAGTTCGTTGAAGGTAACGCAAGACTGCTGCAATACAATCGCTCGGAACAGGACATCAACTCATTTGTAGGAAATCTTTCAAAACCCACCCTTGGTGGAGAACAACATCGAGGTACAAAGCATGCGTGAGTTCTATGACTTTCCCTTCCCGGAGCGTTTTATCTCAGGAACTGTTGGAATGCCAGGGGAGCGCACATTTTATTTACAGGCGATAGAAGGTAGGAGAAATGTCTCTGTTGCTTTAGAAAAAACCCAATTGGCGCTTCTCGCTGAACGAATTGTCGCGTTATTTAAAGAGTTGAAAATCGGTAAAGCAGGAGATCTAAAGCGCAAGAGTCAGAGCCTGCCACAACTGCTAACCCCCTTCAGCGAAGAATTTCGGATCGCTGCGCTATCGCTTACTTGGAATGCCCAAAAGGAAGAATTAATTATCGATGCTCAAGGAGGCGAAGAGAGCGAAATTATCGAAGATGATCAGGAAGGTCCACCACTTCTGCGAGTCACGCTTACGATTGAATCGGCGCTAGTTTTTGCCCTGGATTCTTTTGCACTCATTGGCGCTGGTCGCCCTCCCTGCCAGTTCTGTGGCGGTCCATTGGATGCCCAAGGTCATGTCTGCCCGAGGGCTAATGGCTATCGACGGTAGAAAGGTCATTGAATTCGGCGAACTTGTCGTCACCGGACGGTTAGTCGATGCCTCCAATGCAACGCTTTTTGGCCATGTCTTAACAGAATCTGGTGAAAAAACTTCAGTCATTTATAAACCAATTGCAGGGGAGCGACCGCTCTGGGATTTTCCGGATGGAACGTTGGCTGCACGGGAAGTTGCTGCCTACTTATTTAGTGAGTTCGCAGGTTTTCATTTTGTCCCGTTTACCGTTTTAAGAGATGGTCCATATGGCATGGGGGCAGTTCAAGAATGGATTAATATCAATGAAGAGGTTGACACAATTGATTTAGCCCAGTCTCGAGATGAATCTCTTCGGAAATTAGTTCTATTTGATGCCATCATTAATAACACCGATCGAAAGATAGGACACTTACTACCTGCGTTGAGCGGCGAACTCTTCGTCTGTGACCACGGTGTGTGTTTCCATCAGGAAGATAAGTTAAGGACAGTACTTTGGCAGTGGCGCTTAGAGAAGTTCACTAGATCGGAAGTTGAACTGCTCATCGATATCAGTAATCGCTTCCCTAATTTTGCAACTATGGTGGAGGGTCTACTTACTCCAGAGGAAATTGCAGCCACCGAAATGAGGCTGGCACGACTCATTGACGATGGCAGATTTCCGGCCCCTTCCGAGGATTGGCCAGCTATTCCCTGGCCGCCAATTTAAGCGCGAGCACAACAAGGGCGAGAGCTCTGAGTAAACTCATCGAATGAAATCTTGGGCTGAGGTTTATCTACCTCCACTACCTCCTCGAGATTTTCCTGCTCTTTCACTTCACAACTCCGTAACAGGTAAAAAAGAGATGGTTACAGAGAAGAAAGTATCGATGTATGTCTGTGGCATTACCCCTTACGACGCCACCCATCTTGGCCACGCAGCTACATATCTAGCCTTCGATCTGGTCAATAGATATGTCCGCCTAACTGGTCGGAGTATTGAATATGTTCAAAACATCACTGATGTTGACGACCCGCTACTAGAGCGCGCCAATCGCGATGGCGTTAATTGGGAGCAATTAGCGAATAATCAAATCTCCCTATTTAGGGATGACATGACCGCGTTGCGAATTATTCCACCCGATCATTACATGGGCGCTGTCGAAACTATTCCATGGGTGATTTCAGCAATTGAAGAATTGCAGCGCAACGGTGCGGTATATCAAATCGAAAATGATCTTTATTTCGATATCACTTGCGACTTGCAATTTGATTCATACAATCAGCTTTCGCGCGCAGAACAAATCGCAATATTTGCTGAGCGTGGTGGCGATCCCGAGCGTGAAGGCAAACGTAACCCACTTGATTGCCTTATCTGGCGTGGTACCCGCGAGGGAGAACCATCATGGTCTTCTCCTTTTGGCCCGGGTCGACCCGGATGGCATATTGAATGTACTGCTATTGCACTTCAATATTTGCAAGCGCCTATCTCGATCCAGGGTGGAGGCAGTGATTTACATTTTCCGCACCACACCATGTGTGCTGCCGAAGGAAAAGTGCTCACTGGTCAAAATTTTGCCCAACGTTTCGTGCATGCAGGCATGATCGGTTTAGATGGCGAGAAAATGAGTAAGTCGAGAGGAAATTTGAAATTTGTTTCTGTAATGCGCAACTCCGGGATAGATCCATTGGCGCTACGAGTTGCTCTACTCTCAGGGCATTATCGGAGCGATCGACCGTGGAGCGATGCGCTCCTTAAGAGCGCCGAGGAGCGCCTTGAGCTCTGGCGCACGGCGTTTTCAAGCCCTTATGGTGGAGATGTTGAACCATTAATCCTCGGTATTGCCCGCCACTTAAGCGATGACCTCGATACCTCGGGAGCCTTCAGCCTTATTGATTCGTGGGCTCAATCGAGAGTTACTTCCTTTGCGAGAGAAGATGGATCATCGGTCTCCCAAATCGGACAACTGAGTCGTTTTCTCGATGCTGCATTGGGAATCGCGTTATAGCGCAAGATTCAATTATCGATTTTTCTCATCGCCTCGGTGCCGTAAATATCTTTCAAATTCTCGAGCAATCGATTCTCCAGAAGCTTCGGGTAGCTCTGCTGCATCTTTCGATTCTTCAAGACTCTGCACATATTCTGATATTTCGGCATCTTCCTGCGTAATTTGGGTTGCGCCCAATTCCCAAGCGCGCGAATCGTCAGGCAGTTCACCTTCGGGAATGTTAATTTCTAAAAGATCTTCTAAATGATTAAGAAGAGCGAGGGTAGCTTTCGGGCATGGCGGGGTTGCGACGTAGTGTGGAATTGCCGCCCAGAGTGAGACTGCGTCAAGATCTCGAGCATTACATCCATCTTGCAAAGCGCCAAGAATTCCAGTGGGACCTTCATAGCGACTCATTTCCACTTCAAATTTCTTTGCTAGAGCGGAATTGGCCGCAGATAGCGTTACGGGAATTGGTCGAGTATGGGGAACATCCGCTAAAAGTGATCCAAGGGAAACAACTAAGGAAATATCTAGATCTTCTCCTAAGGAGAGAATTTCGCCGATAAAGCTCCGCCATTTCATAGAGGGCTCCACCCCTGTAACAATCAATAAATCGCGACTGAATTCGGGAACTGTTATCGCGTGAATAGTTGTCGTGGGCCAGGAAAGTTCGCGATCACCATTGTCATCAAGAAAAATCTGCGGGCGATTAACCTGGTAATCATAGAAATCCTCAGATTCGACCTCAGCTATCAATTGTGAAGGCCAGAGTGAGAGTAAATGCTCAACTGCTTTTGATGCTGCTTCTCCAGCATCATTCCAACCCTGAAAGGCGGCAATCATGATGGGGTCCCGTAGCTCTGGGAGAGAGTAGATCTCCATACCCGTACAGTAGAGCAGGTACCCTTACTCCAATGAAAACCCTTCGCCAGACCCTCACCGAACAGGAACGGGTCCTTGTGGTAGACGGGGCCATGGGAACAATGCTCCAGGAGCAGAACCCCTCGCTAGAGGATTTTCAAGGGCACGAGGGGTGTAATGAGATCCTCAATGTCAGCGCACCAGAGATGGTCAAACAGGTACACCGCGCCTATCTTGAAGTAGGAGTTGATGGAATTGAAACTAATACTTTTGGCGCAAATTTTGGGAATTTAGCTGAATATGGCATTGAAGATCGAATATACGAACTCGCCTATGCCGGAGCTAAACTTGCTAGAGAGGTTGCAAATGAATTTTCGAACCTTCACCCACGCTGGGTTTTTGGTTCGATCGGTCCTGGCACGAAACTTCCAACGCTCGGACACACAACCTATGCAACGTTACGAGATGCCTATCAAGAGTGTGCGCGCGGATTAATCGATGGTGGTTCCGACGCACTTCTTGTCGAAACATCACAAGACTTACTGCAAACGAAGGCAGCTATTAACGGTTGCCGTGCGGCGATTGACAAATCAGGTAAAGACTTAATTCTCATCGCTCAAGTTACCGTTGAAACAACTGGAACCATGTTGTTAGGCAGTGAAATTGGCGCCGCACTAACTGCGCTCGAACCATTGGGTATCGATGTAATTGGACTCAATTGCGCTACTGGCCCAGCTGAGATGAGCGAACATCTTCGTCAACTTTCACAATCTTCATCAGTGATGCTCTCATGTATGCCTAACGCTGGATTGCCAATTTTGGAGAGTGGGGGAGCGCGTTATCCATTGACTCCATCTGAATTAGCAAAGAGTTTAGAGACGTTTGTGGCTGATTATGGATTAAATATCGTCGGCGGTTGTTGCGGCACTACTCCAGCACATTTGGCTGAAGTAGTGAAAAGGTTTGGAGAGCGAAAGAAATCTATTCCCACCAGAAAAATTTCTGTAGATCCTGGCGCAGCGTCGCTCTACCAACATGCATCTTTTCGCCAAGAAAATACTTACATGGCAATTGGGGAGCGAACAAACGCCAATGGTTCAAAAGCATTCCGAGATGCCCTTCTTGAGAACAACTGGCAAGAATGTCTCGAGATTGCAAAAGGTCAGATTCGCGAAGGCGCTCACATGCTTGATTTGTGCGTAGATTATGTTGGTCGCAATGGCGTGACAGATATGGAAAAGCTCGCTGAACTCTTTGCCACCAGCTCTACTCTTCCAATTGTTCTTGATTCCACCGAGCCTTCAGTACTTCAAGCTGGCTTGGAGAAATTGGGTGGCAGAGCAGTCATCAACTCAGTGAATTATGAAGATGGCGATGGTCCAAATTCTCGTTTTTCGCGAATTATGCCTTTGGTCAAGGAACATGGCGCGGCTGTTGTGGCGCTCACTATTGATGAAGAAGGGCAAGCGCGCTCCTCTGAGTGGAAAGTCAAAGTTGCCTCCCGTCTCATTGAGGATTTAACGAATAATTGGGGGCTACGCACCTCTGACATTCTCATCGACGCGCTAACTTTCCCGATTGCTACTGGCCAAGAAGAAACTCGTCGCGATGGCATCGAAACACTTGAGGCTATTAAAGAAATTCGCGCACTTTACCCAGATGTGCAAACCGTTTTAGGGGTAAGCAATATATCTTTCGGTTTAAACCCTGCCGCACGGATTGTTCTTAACTCTGTTTTCCTTCATGAGGCAGTTTCAGCGGGATTAACATCGGCGATTATCCATCCATCCAGAATAACTCCAATGATAAGGATTGATGAGCGCTCACGAGAATTGGCTCTCGATCTAATTTATGATCGAAGGAAATATGATTCCGCGACCGGAGAAATAAGTTACGACCCGCTTACAGAGTTTTTGGCCCACTTTGAAGGGGCCGAGGTTACCTCTTCGCGTAATTCGCGAGCC
>JBEGVX010000169.1:0-12767 GCA_041178105.1 Actinomycetota bacterium | reverse complement strand
TATTTCTACTCCACCTACAGTTTTTGACCATAATGTGATGTGTGCCGTGTAATCCATTTCCGGACCAAAGTTTTGAAGCGTGACAGTCATGCCAGGATCTACTCCAGAACTTGATCCACCGGAGGTATTAAGCATTAATCCCATCGTCGAGGCGTCAAAGCCAGGAATTTGTGGGATTGTGAATTTGAGATTTATACCCCCTGAGAAGTCCGTCACCATAATTTGCTCAACCAAGATTGGCGCTGGAGGCACTGGCGCGGTGAATTTCTTAAGATTTAAAAAATTAGTCCAATCGCGGCCACCCTTTTGCCAAGCAGCCCATGCAGCCTCTGGCCAGCACATTGTGTATGAATCGCGAGAGGTTGCAAGCTCGAAGAGTTTTTTCACGCTTTTATCTACAGGGCAATCCACTTGATCACCAATGTAAGCAATTGCACCACCCTCTTGCTGTTCAGCCGACACACGAGTTGGAGCGAGCGTCAATGGAATAAGTGGCTCTGTTTTGAAAGTGGTCACAGGGGAAGTAGAGCTCTTAGTTACTTTGGGGTTGATGTAAGAAAGTTTCAACGAAGCCGAATATGAAGTATCGCCAGCTAGCCCAGCGCAGAGTACCTGATTAGGGGTAGCTTCGATAATTTTGTTATCGCAACTAGCTCCCGGCATTATGAGTTTTAGAGTTAAAAGGTTGGGATTAAAATTGCTGACAGTTGGAATTTGCATTGTCACTTTTACTGTTTTATTAGATGGATCTTGCAGAGCCACAGTTGGTGCTGAAAGAGTAGCTAGTTCAGGCGCCGCTGAAGCAGGCACTTCGGTTGAGAAATACTTACGAGAGAGAGCACCTTTGTCGCTCACTAGTACCGAGCAACCAATTAACTCGCCCGCAGTTTGGTATGCAATATTTTCATTGAAGAGTAGAACTTGGCCCATACCAAGTGGGCGAATAAAAGATGTTGCGGTTGGCGAAGCCATAGCTCCCCACATGATCTCTGAATTTGCCTGCGAGAGACCAAATGTTTTCTCGCAAAGTACTTGTGAACCAATAGCCCAATTTGCAGTTGAACGAACTTGGTAAACAGGGCTGAATAACTTAGAGATCTCACCCTGATCTGCCTTTGCACTCTTCTTCGACTCACCGAGTGAATTGGTGAGCGTCGCAGTACATCCCAAATCAATACTCTGAGATTTCTCAGCAATCTCCTCTGATATGCGCAGAACGCTCGAGCGACCATCAGCTACCTCTTCGCCAGTTCCATATGTCCAGCGATAGGAGACCTCCATACCATCTTTCTTGCCATCAAAGAAACAGGTAGCAATTGCACCATTTAAATTTTTCTCAATCGCTATTCGCAGATTGCTAATCTCCGGCGTGACACCTTTCTCGATAATTCTCGAGATTGACTTACTAACTGTGAATCCCTTGTTGACCGCACTGGTAATACAGACCAGATGACCACCTTGGTGCTTTTCAAGAAACTCTGAAGTGATAGCTAAATCACCTTCTTTGCCAACGAGCGTAGCTTCACTCACTTTGTTGTTTTTTGGGTCTTTCACGATATGCCACTCTTGTGAGGTGGAGTCGAAAGTACCGCCCCAAGTAAATCCCTCACATTTAAGTTGCTCGCCACCAACAAAAGGTTTCTCAGGAGAGATTCCACTGATAGCCATGGCGCCTACTAATTGCGGCTCATCAGGAATATCAATAGAAGTGGTCCTGCGAACGCTGCCTGTTTTTCCCGTTGCTAATACATCACAGGAAAAGCTCTCACCGCTATCACTGTTGAGAATTTGAACAGTTTCATTAGTGGAGTTAAGTAAGCGACTTGGCGCTGACCAAATAATGCGAACATTCAACGAATTCTTCCACGAGCCAGGATTGCACTTAAGCACTCCGCCAGGAACAACATCACCAGTAATTGTTGGTTTCTTCACATTAATGGGCACTGCACGATTTACTACCTTCGTGACGGCAGAGAGATCTTTGATTCCTTTTTGAATATCACTCTCATAATAATTAACTCGTGCAAATACGCTGGGCTTACTCGTATCGCAATTACGCGCTCCCCAACTTGTAACACCGACAATGTAATTTTTTCCAGAAAGTTTCATTAAGAGCGGACCACCAGAATCACCGCTACACGCACCCGCCCAGACTTTTTCACGGGTGATATAGAGACCGGCGCCCAACATGATGTTGGAATTGAAAGCACTTCCATACGTCTTCTCTGCCATACGATCCAAATTCAGTAACCTCGTCGTGCCAAGAAGTTCAGGAGATTTATCGTTTTGATTGCGCCCCCAACCAAAAAGGGTGAACTTAGACCGCACATTGATAGCACGACCAACTGATTGACCACCTACAAGTGGAAAATTATCGAGCGAGACTGGTTCGTTTAATTTAATGAGACCAATATCATTTGCAAATTTTGTTGGGTTATATCGTGGATGTAGCCAGGTGTTACTTGCTGGGATCAACTCCACATCTTCTTCAAGTGTGGTCGCTCCAAACTTTACAAAGTAGGAACCTTTTTCAAAAAGGCAATGTGCGGCAGTGAGCACTACTTCATCAGAAATCAGTGTTCCAGTGCATGCATAGGAAACATCATCAGAGTCCCCCGATGATGAAACCCAAATAGAGACCACCCATGGCGCGTCATCCCCCGGCGCATCTACATTCGAACCAAAAGTTACTGCTTGAGTGGGTGGGGTAAAGGTGAACAAAGTAAGGAGAGTGAGAAGAAGGGAGAGGCTGAGAGTTGCAGCAATCACTAGTGGCCGCAGAAGTTTTCCGATAACCATCAGTGAATAGACCCCACAATCTCCATCGTATCTGCTGATATGACGGGCCCTCGCCCCCCTTGGTTCCATGTGGAAGTGTCCGTTTTGTGCAGCCCGGGAACCGAATCCTTGCCCCTGCCGTCAGAAGGGTAGTTGGCAAACCCAAAGCACGGAGGTGCACCATGAAGTTAGGCAAAAAATTGTTTTTATGGAGTTGCGTAGCCGCCTTGGCGCTCTCGCATCTCTACCCATCAAGCGCTGCCAATGCAGCAAGTGCTACTAGCTCAACAAAGCCAAGCGCTAAGCAGCAGACCATCACCTGGAATTGGAGCGACTCCGGCAATCGCGATTCTCGTGAGTTCTCAGAAGAAGATTACTGGTCGATCGAAGAACTCCCGCTTATTGAATTACAAATTACACCAGTCGCTCCGTCTCGCCGTGTCTTACTAGAGAGATTTGATGAGTCTGAGCAAGAGTGGGTTGTACTCGCTGAAGAGCGCACTGCACGAGGTGGTATCGCGGAATTTGTGGTTGCCCCTGACTGCATAGAGATTACAGGCGATGGGGAGGGATCATGGTGTGATTACTCCCAAACTTTGCGGATCAGAGTTCTTAAGGCGCTCGGACAGAAGCACCGCATTTCAAAAACTTTTGAAGTTTCTTTCCAATCTGCGACTGAGGATGACTGGGATGAAGATACAGACGAGTGGAACGACTCTGATGAATAAACTTAAATATTTTATTGGAATTACCGCAATCTCTTTTCTCATGGCGATTCCTGCTAGTGCACACTGGAGTGTGACTGAAAGAGTTGGCCAATCAACTAAAGATTTCACAATTTCTCGTGATGAAGTCGTTGATAATTTAGAAAGTAATAAACTCTATGCGCTTGTTGAGTATGGAGTAATTGCAAAGGTATTTGTCTGGAATGAGAAAGACCCTAGTAATTTTGTTACTACTTACACCCCTGGTTCTCTTTTGCCTCTTGATCTTTTAGAAGAACTTGTATTCGTCGCAAAGATGCCAGATTCTCTAACGGTTAGCTATACCAAAGAGGATGGAAGTGTAGGTGTAGAACCGATTAATCACGGTGATGCAATCACGGTTGTTGAAGTATTAGATCAACCTAACTCTCCATCAAATGTACCAACTTATGTGAATCCCACAGAAATTATCTCCAGCAGCACTAATGCTGATTACAGCACAACTCTCGTACTTAAGCCGATTGAGAATACTGATCCAAATAAAACAGTAGAAGTTCAAGTGATCAGTCAGGGTCTCTCATACACCAGTATCGCAACTGATAACAGTTCCAATCCAATTAGCATCAATAATTTGCCAAGCGATTCCCTTGTCACAATTCAACAAGTGATACGAGATGTGCAAACAAGTGAAGAAACCGTGCTACAAAATATTCTTACTCGTACACCAGATGCTCAAATTCCACTCGTTGACAATGCACGCGACGTCGTTAGTGACAAAAAAGAAATAGCAGCGCCGACCAGCGTCGTAACTGTCAACTCTGATAGTGGTTCTCGTAGCGCCATTGTTAGCTTCCAACCAATTAATAACTTTGACCTAACCCGCACTTCAGCCTCGATTATTGTTGTAGGACCAGGTGGTTCAACAACTTCTGTGGGAGTAGACGGATATGGGGGATCGGTCAACATCAATGACCTAGCGCTGGATTCCAGATACACGGTAAGCATGGTGATTCGAGACCTCGCTTCTGGCGAGGAGACAATTATTAGAGGCGCCAATTTATGATTTCTATTAATAGGGAGTAGAAATCTTGTCGGCGCTGGTTTGTGCGCTAGATTCAACAGATACTAGGCATTATCCTTTTACCACTTCCGTGCATACCGATGGGCACGTTGGTGGGAGAATTGTGTCTTATACGAAAGTTGACGAGCGAAGCGATGATGAGCTGTTGGCTGCCCATCTTGCTGGTGATCCCCAAGCGCTTGCAACGCTTCTTAAGCGATATGAATCTTGGCATTACGCCATCGCGTCAAAGAGAATTTTTGGTGATAAAGAATTAGCGCGTGATGGCGTGCAAGAGGCATGGATCACTATCTATCGAAAGGCACATACCTTTCGAGGAGAGTCGAAATTAAGTACTTGGATGTATCAGATAGTTGATCGGGCTTGCATCGACTTACTACGTAAGACTCAGGTTAGACCGCAGCTAGCAGAGAGCGAAGTTAGTATTGAGGAGCGAGGGGAAGAAGGGCGCGATTTCACTGAGGAAAGTGAGGATCGAATCCAGATTTATAACGCCCTTGCACAATTACCTGTTGAACAACGTGAGGCGTTGGTGAAGGTAGTTCTGGAGGGCTACTCCGTTGAGGATGCAGCACAAGCGCTTGATGTTCCCGCAGGTACGATCAAGAGCCGGTGCGCTCGCGGACGAGCTACCCTCGCCACACTTCTGGCCGATATGCGCCCAGATTCGAGGGAACCAATGGGCTCGCCGAGCCGTCTATCTAGTAGAACCAGGAATGGAGGTGGAGCATGAACGAGGAGAACGAGAAGGATCAACAGTGGGTGGATGATCTCCTTGCCCAATTGCCTACCCCAAAACCTGTTCCTGATGATGTTTCACGTCACCTTGATCAATTCTTAGCTGAGCGCGTTGCTGAGTTACAGGCGCAGTCAAATGTGGTCTCACTAAGTAGCTCTCGTTCAAGTACGAGAGCCAGTGGAAGTTTTACTCGTCGCTATCAATTTATGCTCGCTGCTGCCGCAGTCACCGGATTACTTGCATTTGTTGGAACACAGAATTCGCTATTCACCAATGATTCCGACCGCACAAGTATTGCTTCCCAAGAGAATCCACCGAATGACGAGCCGATTGTTGAATCAAATAGTCAAACTCAGGAAGAGCCAAGTTCTGGTGAATCTCCTGCAGGAGACAATTCAGCAGAGAATTCAAAGGACCAGCCGTCAAAATCAGAACCTGTTGATCAAGCTCCAGAGGGTGCCAATTCTTCAGAGATGATTGATCCTGAAGCTACTGCCACCGAAATTCAAGTTCTAGGTTCAGAAGGTGGCACTGGATATTTGCCTACTGATGCACCTGATGTTCAGGTGACAAATTCTGGAATGGATTACGCAACTAATATTAAGGCAATACTTGAAGAAGTTGCGCCTTATGGTGAAGCTGGAAAGGTTAATAAACTCAGCACATCACAATTAAAGTGCATTGTGCAGTTAAAGCTTGTTGATCGCGTAATTGCAGTTGATAGTGGAAAATACAAGGGTTCAAATATTGTGACTTTCTTCGCCTTTGCAGATGATGGCACTACTAAGGCATATGTCACTGTACCTGGCAGCAGTTGTACGCTCGTTAAAAAGATTTCGATTAACTAACTAGATACTGCTGGTGGGCCCTGTCGGGATCGAACCGACGACCCACGGATTAAAAGTCCGTTGCTCTACCGACTGAGCTAAAGGCCCCTTGTATGCACGCGATTGCGCGACAAGCGCTAAGTCTAGACCACCACGCGGGATGGGCTTACCGCTTCTTAAATCCAGCCGGGCACTTCGGATTGGTGCCCACAACCTTACGAGTGACCTTGCCTTTGACACAGGTAATTGATTTCTTCACCGCCACCTTCGGAGCAGGAGCTGCTTGTTGAGAACTACTTGTCGCCGGCGCGCTCTGCGCTGGCGCGGCACTTGCCGTTGGGGCAGCAGGTTTCTCTTGATTGAGTTTAATCTTCAGCGTTGGGCTTGAGAAGGTAAATCCGCGCGCAGAGAGCTTGAGCCATTTATCAGTTCCAGTACCGAGCTCTTGTAGCGATGAAGTTTCAATGCGCTCTTCTCGCCCTGCATCAACAACGGTTACTGTTGCAGTTATTGGTGCATCGGTAAATCCGTAGAGACATTGCGCAGTGCCCTTGCGCATCACAAGATCATATGAGCCTTGAAAAACGGAACCATCAGGATTTAGATGCATGCCGCCCACTTGATAATTAAGCGTGCTGTTCTCAAATCTTGGCGCTGTTCCTTCATAAACCATTGCATTAGTTGTGACGACGCCCAGAAGCTTTGTTTTATCCGCCAAACATGCAGAGCCAAAACCGTTAATGATGGTTGTCGCTGACCACGTAGAAACAACTCCCGCTGCTGTATCTTTTGCAAAATCCTTCCAATTATTGACGGTGGCAAATGCACCACTTTCGTTAGCGCGTGAATTTGTGACGCCACTAAAATCTGAATTTCTTGGCAACGATTGCAAAATTGCTGGAGTTGCTTTTGATCGATCAGTTACCGCATAGAATTTTGGGACTTTTACTGGCTCAGCATCAATGGCAATTTTGTTCTGCTCGGTATCGAATTGCTCTACCGAGATAGTTGGATCGGCCATTCGGCCCATTAACCAGCCAGTTAATTGGTTACTCACCCGAAGAGTGAGCGATGCGCGAACTCCTTCAGGGAAATCTTCCATTAATCCGCAGAGTTGCGTTTCAGTCCAGGCACATGCTCCATCGGAACCACGTGTGCCAATGCGAATGGAACCATTGGGCAAGGTCATTTCTTCCGCAAAAGGACTTTCATATTGAAAACCGGTTTTGTCAGAGTACGGAAGCACCATTGCGGTGAACTCATCAAAGATTGGTCCGCGTCCAGGGAATTTAGTTGCTTTGAGTACTACATAAACTGCATAGGTCTCTGCGCCGCCGCTATTTTTCATTCCTTCAGCGCGCCATAAACTCACACTCGATCCGCCAGGCAGCCCATCGCCAGGGGTGTTGGGAACAAGTTGGCTATTTACTTGGCGAATGAAGGTTGCAGTTTTCGTGACCGGTTCATCTTTCTTTCGCACAGAGAGCGATTCAATGCACCATTGTTCAGCAGCTACCTTGCAGACTGGCAAAAGTAAATTAGCAACAAAAGTTTGGTCGGGCTTGTCACATGGGGCAACACCGATTGCCGTGCAGAGACGAGCATTAGGGGTGCCATCCGGATTTATTCGCGGCACACCTTGCGCGGTGAGGGTAGAAACATTCTCGCCCGTATTAAAGAAAGAATCGACGATATTTACACCCACGATATTTTGACCAGGCGGAGTGATATTTGGTGACCAGATCGCGCTTTGGCTCGGAAGTGGCGTAACGAGAAGTGCGAGCATGGCCAAGGCCATCGCGCCAGCGCTTTTAGTAAACCGCTTCATAGCGGAGGAATTTACTACTTTTTCTTGAAACCGGTAGGGCACTTTGGCGCTACAGCGGTGACCTTTCGGGTGGTTTTCCCCTTCACGCAAGTAATAGTGGTTTTCTTCACTGCTGGTTTCGGAGCGCTAGCTGTTGGACTAGCTGTTGTTGGAAGTTCCGGTTTTGCAGCGATCTTCACGGGCAAAATTTCGCTGTAGGCCGGAGTTGCTTGATCGGTAATCCAATTCTTCACGCGAATGTAAAAACCTTTATCAGCACTCTGAATGGTGTAACTCTTCTTTGTTGCACCTTCGATATCCGTGCAAGAGGCGCCCTTCTCATCGGCGCAGCGTTGCCACTGGAAAGCGAAAACCGGATTGATGGCGCCGTTCCATGTTCCTTGAGTAGCGCTCCACTCCTGCCCTACCTGTAGGAACCCAAAAGTTGTCGGTGCGCGTTCTAGTTTTGTTGCTTGCGTTACTGGTCCAAGTACATTGGAATTCAACGAGACTGTGCCGATGCGATTAGTCGCTGTAACTTTTGCTCGAAAAAACTTTCCGAGATCAGAAAAGGTAATTTTTAGCGTTGCAGTTGTTGCACCCGCAATATCAGAGCAACTAGTTCCAGCAGCATCAGTGCAAACTTGCCACTGTGCAGCAGTTGTTGGTGTGGGTACACCGCTCCACGTTCCACTTGCCAGGGAGAGCGTCTGACGATCAATCGGTGCGCCAGAGATAACAGGTGCGACAGTATTTGTAGGAAGCGAAGTCTTTATCGCAATAGTAGAAAGTGCACTTGGCGAGCCTTTAACACCCAAGTTATTTGAGGCAGTAACCATAATGCGGAAATACTTTCCAACGTCGCCTTCTTTTACGGTGTAGGTGAGATTGGTTGCGCCATCAATTGGCGTACAGGTTGTGATATCGGTAGAGGTACATGCCTGCCACTGTTGGGTATACGTTGGCACGGGAAACGCAGCGAAAGTTCCTCGATCGGCGGTGAGTATTTCATCAACCGCAACAAGCCCAGAAATAGTAGGTAGCGTGACTGTGATTGGCTCTGAGGAAATCTGGCTTGTTAATCCTGAAAAAGTTGATGCTGCGAGATTAAAAGTATTTGCTGCAATTGAGACCGAGCCGCGTAAGTAAAACCCAACCTCTGCCGAGGTCACAACAAATCCCGTTGAATTTGCATTCGCGATATTGGTACAGGTTGCCAGATCAGTTGTCGCACACTTCTGCCATTGATACGCAAAGGTTGGAGAATTTGCGCCACTCCACGTGCCACTTGTCAACGAGAGCGTGGTTCCCACTAAAACTGATCCAGTGATAGCTGGTGCAACAATCACTGCAGGTTGGGTAAGTGCGCGACCTGAGATTGCGCTATTTGCAGTAGTGCCTCCACCGGCTGAGAGCGCAGTGACCTGCGCATAAAAATAATTTCCGCCATCGCTTGCAGTCAATGTGTAAGTCGCACTTGTCGCTCCGGAGATCAACGAACAGGTAGCGAGCGCTTGGCTGGAGCAACTCCACCATTGATAGGTGTAGCTGGCAGGGCTTGGCGTCCAACTTCCTGGTGCGACGCTGAGCGTCTGTCCAACTGCGAGCGTTCCAGAGATAGTCGGTGCGCTGTTATTAACCGGACCATTTGCACTGGCAGGTGTAAGTGGCAGGAGCGCAAAAAGGACCGCCAGAATTGATGCTCGCTTCACTGCAGAGACCGAACGCATGGCCTAATTATCAACGAGGAAGCTGAGAAATGTCGGTGCGAACCGCCCTAAGCGCTTGCGCGTTTTAGTCGATCGCGACTTGCAACCGCAACCCCATCACCCGAAGGCGGAACTACATAGATAGCAGGTAGGTTTTTTCGATCCCCTTCGCGAAGCGCGTCATAAAGGACCCGCGCATACTCTTCATCGCTCTTTGGTGACGCCAATCGGATTGCGCCATCTGGGGTAGGGAATATTTCTAACGCAAGAAAACCAGCTCCCGCTGCGCGGCCAACATTTGGATTCTCAGAATTAAGTAAGAATACTTTTGCTTTCGGCGCATAGTGCTGTTCCAAGGTTCCTGAAGCGCGCACCTGTGAAGCGCCTTCATCAACGGAGCGCCCCGTTACCTCTTCAATCATCTCTCTAGTGATTGCACCAGGTCGAAGAATTTTCGGCGATGCACCTAAACATTCAATAATTGTTGACTCCACACCGACTTCAGATGGGCCACCATCGAGAATGGCATCTCGTTCACTATCGAGATGCGCACCAATCTCTTCGTGAACGGCGAGCGCAGTTGTTGGCGAGACAGCGCCAAAACGATTCGCACTTGGTGCTGCAACGCCAATACCTGCTCGCTTTATTAACTCGAGGGCAATCGGATTATTAGGAATGCGCAGACCCACGCTCTCTTGTCCCCCGGTGATGAAATCTCCCACGTTATTTTTTCGCGGCAAAATTAAAGTCATTGGGCCTGGCCAGAAATTACGCGCCAAAGTAATTGCATACTCAGGGATCTCACTCGCCCATTGATCTAGCTGACTCAAATCAGAGAGATGGACGATAACGGGATGATCATGCGGTCTACCTTTTACTTGGTATATCCGCGCGACCGCTTCGGGATTTGTGGCATCGGCGCCAAGGCCATAAACCGTTTCAGTTGGAAATGCGACCAATCCCCCAGCGCGTAACTTTTCGGCCGCGAGCGCAAGCGCATCAGCTGAGCAGTTTGAGAGAATTACCCCTTGAGCGCACATATATCTATTCTCCCACTATGAGGAAACTTTAAGGAAAGTGCGAGAAGATACGGCTATGAAGATGAGAAAACTGATACCCGCCACCATCCTTTCCACCGCACTCGCCCTCCTTTCGTTGGGGGTTACAGCGCTGAGCGCGAGCGCAGCCACCTCAGGTGTGAGCGTGCAGGGGACGGGCACAGTTAAAGTCACCCCAGATACCGTTCGCTTAAATGCAACGATCTCTTTTGTTGGTACAACTAACTCCGCAGCCTCGAAAGCGGTTAGCACCAGCGCTGCTGCATTTCGCGCAGCGTTGAAAGAGAAGAAAGTGGCGACTAAAGATATTCAATCGCAGAATCTCACTATTTATCCCGAGTACAGCTGGACCCAAGAGAAGGGTCAGGAGCTCAAGGGTTATCGTGCAAGCCAGAGTTTCACAGTTCTCATTCGCGATGAAACCAACGCTGGGGCAATTATCGATGCATCTGTTGATGCCGCTGGCGATAACATCCAAGTAACAAGCGTGACCCCGATTGTTCTCGATATCGATGACGCTCAAGATGCAGCGCGCGAGAAAGCTGTTGCCAAAGCAAAGAAGAAAGCTGCTGCTTACGCAAAACTCTTTGATTTTGATCTAGGAAAAATTCTCTGGGTCAGCGAGACGAGCTCTTCCTATAGCCCACCGATTTTTGGTTTAGCGAAAGCCAGCGCTGCTGAAGCAGCTGCGCCAACTGAAATCGACTTAGGTGAGCAGGATGTCACTGTCACCGTAGATGTGCGGTGGGCCATTAAGTGAGCGATCAATTAGATCGTGCACTTAGTGAATTAATTAGCGAAGGAAAAATAAGTACTGAACTCGCTGATGAAATTCGCCTGAAATATCACGCGCATCCGAGCGATGCTTTAAATAGAGAAGAGCAAGCGCAATCTCGACGTTCTATTCTGGCAGAGATCGGCGGTTACCTCGGTGGCATCTTTACCACTGTCGCCGCAGTGATTGTGCTCTCTACTCAATGGGAACGGCTAACAAAAGCTGGACAAGTTTCCATTTTTATCGCGCTTGCGTTAATTCTTGGTGTCATTGCTTATCGCCTTAATTATGGAAAAGGTGCGCAGCGAAGAGTTGCGGGGTTGCTCTTTCCGGCGAGCGCACTTGCGACCACTGCAGCAATTGGCACAATTTTTGGAAATGACGGCCCATACTCACTTGCATTTCTCTTAGGAACTCTGGTCGCGCTCTTTGGATATTTACGAGTGCAAACTCAATTTGGCCACGTTGCACTCTATGTCGGATTATTTGCCACATTAGTTGCCGCTAATGAACAGATCTTCGACCGGAATCTTGATTCTCCTTTGTTAGTTTCCTGGTTGGTATTGGCATCGATCTGGCTCTGGCTCACGCTTCGCTTGACGCTGCAAGAACAGTTCTGGGGTTATCTACTTTCGATGGGTACCTATTTCATCGCTGCGCAGTACTTACAAGTGCAGGATCAGACGCTTATCTATTTCGTGCTCTCCACTCTCACCACAGCGCTTGGCATCTGGCTCTACTTGCAGACCCGAAAGTGGCCACTATTAATTGGTGCGCTGGCGATTGCGACCTTTGCTGTCGGAACCTTCATTATCGATACCTTTAATGGTGCGCTTGGGGCAGCACTTGCCCTCCTGGTAGGCGGTTTGATTCTCATCGGTGGCAGCGTCCTTGCCCTGCGCAGTGATAAATAAGCGAGCGCTCCGCGAAAGTAGCCTGGGCTCTGGTTTGGTTGCCCTCGCCCCAGGCATTACGCTTAGCCTCTCCACAACGGAGCGTCCCCATCGTCTAGTGGCCTAGGACATCGCCCTTTCACGGCGGTAACACGGGTTCGAACCCCGTTGGGGGCACGTAAGACATCTTGGCTCTGCACTTTAGATTGGCAGAGGTGAGATGAGTTTGGCCCAGTAGCGCAGTTGGTTAGCGCGCCGCCCTGTCACGGCGGAGGTCGCGGGTTCAAGTCCCGTCTGGGTCGCGAGAGATTTTTTTCATGAGGCTGGGTAGCTCAGTTGGTACGAGCGCGCGACTGAAAATCGTGAGGTCGACGGTTCGATCCCGTCCCCAGCCAC
>JBEGVX010000168.1:0-6303 GCA_041178105.1 Actinomycetota bacterium | reverse complement strand
CGCAAGTAATACCCAGCGAGGTCTATTGCCATTCGCTTACTGATCCATCAATTGTTGGTGCGACTGACCTCCATACCCTCACGCTCTTTGCATTTCATACGCCAGCTTCTCTCTTTGAGACGAATCGAGATTTAGTGACGGCCAAAGCGGTTGAGCGAATAATCTCTGGGATGAATTCCTATCTGGAAACTCCACTGGAAGAGGCGCTCGCATATGACTCGCAGGGAAGGGCTTGCTTGGAGGTTAAAAACCCACTTGATCTCGAGGAGGAGATTGATCTTCCGCGCGGAAATATTTTTCATGGAGATTTGACTATGCCTTTTGCTTCTCCGAATCTCTCAGTTGCTGAAGGCAGCTGGGGGAGCGAAACTTCACATCCGCACATCTTTATCGGTGGTGCGAGTGCAGTGCGAGGTGGTGGCGTGAGCGGTATCGCTGGGCATAACGCTGCAATGGCCATCATCAACCGAAGGTAATTTCCAGTACGATTTCAGCATGACGCCGCAGAGCCACTCCGAACCACTTCATCCTGAGACCGAGGTGATTCTTAAAGGACGTCCTGAACGTGAGCCAGGCGGTGCAATTATTGGTGGCATCTCGGTGACTACCACCTTCCGCGCGGGTGGTGAGTACATTTACGGTCGCTCTGACAACGATACGTGGAAGGATCTTGAGTCTGTTCTTGGCGCATTAGAATCCGGCAAAGCGCTGGTTTTCTCCTCTGGCATGTCTGCCATTTCGGCAACTTTTGATTTACTCCCTGCAGGTGGTGTGATCGTTGCACCTACATCTGGATATATGAACACGTTGGTTCAGCTTCGCAAATTAGAAGTCAACGGTCGTTTGAAAATTAGATGGGTCGATATCACCGATACGGAATCAGTGGTGAAAGCCCTTGATGGCGCTTCGATGCTCTTCTTTGAATCTCCAGTCAATCCGTTACTTGATGTTGCCGATGTTAAGCGATTGATTAGCGAGGCAAAATCACGTGGCGTCCTTGTTGCAATGGATAACACCTTTGCGACACCGCTTGAGCAACAGCCATTAGTGCTAGGTGCAGATGTTGTCGTTCACTCACTTACCAAGGCGCTCTCTGGACATAGCGACGTTGTCCTGGGAACGGCCATCACTTCATCTGATGACTTATATGAAAAGTTAACCTCCTATCGAAAAGATTCGGGAGCAAATGCAGGCCCATTCGAAGCGTGGTTGGCGCTTCGTGGACTGCGAACTTTTCCACTTCGATATGCTCAAGCGGCGCAGAGCGCAAAAATTCTCGTCGAAAGGCTTCGCAGCCATCCTCATGTGGAGCGGGTCCGCTACCCAGGCTCTGGTTTCATGATTTCAATCGAAGTGAAAGGCGGAGCGCGAGCAGCGGATAAGGTCTGTAACGCCGGGAGAATTTGGTCCTATGCAACAAGTTTGGGTGGGGTTGAATCATTATGGGAGCGCCGTCGTCGCCATGGCGATGAGCCACTAGATGTGCCAGAGAATCTCATCAGAATGTCTGTCGGGATTGAACACGTCGAAGATTTATGGCGCGATATCGAGCAGGCGCTTAATAAATCTCAATCGTAATTAACATTTAGGCGCAGTGTTATGCAGGATTTTCCCTGGATTAAGAATGTGATTGGGATCAAAGAAATTCTTAATTCCTAACATCACATCAATTGCACCTTGCCCGGTCTCTTCCACGAGCGCATCAATTTTTCCTGCGCCAATCCCATGTTCACCGGTGCAGGTGCCACCCATAGAAATAATCCGCACTGCTAGTTCGTGGGCAATGTCGCGAATATCCTCAAGTTGCTCAGGTTTTTCAGGATCAGTGATGATGAAAGTATGGAAGTTTCCGTCGGCAACGTGGCCTAAGACGGTGTAGGGGTAACCTTTTTCAGTAAGAAATGCATCAGCCATTCCAACAGCTTCACCGAGCAGGGAGAGTGGAACAACTGAATCTGTACTCACACCTCTCTTGCCAGGGTGGGCTGCGATGCTGGCCCAATGCACATGGTGTCGTGCTTCCCAAAGTTTGCGGCGCGCTCCCTCATCGGTAGTCCACTCAAACTCAGTGCCACCAAATTCAGCGACTATTTCCTGGGTAGAGCGCGCATCTTCTTCTACGCCCTTTGGGCTGCCATGGAATTCAAAGAAGAGGGTAGGGCTCTCTGGTAGCGATAAATTTGAGTAAGAATTGATGTTCTTAATACAGTTAGGATCAAGAAATTCACATCGCGCAATAGCGATGCCAGAGCGAACAATTGCTGTTGCCGCCTCGACTCCTGCTTGTAGATTGGGAAAGCGAGCAATTGCAGAGGCCATCTTCTCAGGTGTGCCATAGAGTTTGAGCGTTAGCTCAGTGATTACTGCCAGCGTACCTTCAGAACCAACTAGTAATCGAGTTAAGTCATATCCCGCTGACAATTTACGTGTGCCACGACCTACATGAATTATTTCACCGCTAGCAAGAACAGCGGTAAGCGCCAGCACGTTATCGCGCATTGATCCATATCGCACAGTAGTAGTTCCCGCAGCACCAGTTGCCGCCATGCCACCGAGCGTTGCATCAGCGCCAGGATCGACAGAGAAAAAGAGTCCATGCGAGGAAAGCTTCTCGTTCAGCGCAACGCGATGGACTCCGGCTTCTACGCGCACCATTAAATCATCAGGACGAATCTCAAGAATTTTATTCATTCCGGTGAGATCAAGAGAGATGCCACCATAGAAAGCAAGGATGTGACCTTCTAGTGAAGTTCCGGCACCGAATGGGATGACGGGAATTCCCTCCCCATTGCAATATTTGAGAATTGCAGCAACTTCCTCGGTGGTTTTTGGGTAGACAACTGCATCAGGAAGGACTGCGGGCCATGCTGACTCGTCGTGGCCGTGTTGCTCTAGCGCAGATTGCGATGTACTAACGCCGCCACCAGCTAAACCCTTGAGGTGCTCAACATGAACATCGGTCAAGGCAAATCTCTTGTAATCCATCGCGGTATCGGCCATGGGGTAAGCCTAAAGGATGCATGCGCAGGTGTATTGCCATACTCTTCAACTTGAAGCAACGGAGGTGGGTTGATGAGTCAATACGTGCCAGGGGCATGCAATATAGGTTCGCGGGAAATTCTCCGCAGACGGGTGGTTGGTATTGCCGCACTCGTCTTTGCGATGGTTTCCGGGTACACCCTCCTTGCGGCAGATGAGATAGGTCGTACTGCGCGGTTGGGAATCTTCTTTCCGTTATTAGTCTCGGCGATTGGTTTTATACAGGCAAGAAATAAATTCTGCTTGGCTTATGGATTAGCTGGAACCTTCAATTTTGGAAAAATCGGCGACATGGAACGTGTATTTGATGCAGAGAGCAAGAAGAGTGATCGCCGAAAAGCTATCGCCATCTTGATACAGGCTGCCCTTGTAGCCGGGTTTGCCACTGCTCTCTTTGTTTCGCTTCCGTAATCGTTATAACAACTCAATCTGAATCGAGAACGTGTGCGATTGACCAGGTTGTAAGTAGGAGGCGCGATTTTGTTCAACTGCACCAACCAAACGAGTCCCAGGAGGCACTGACGCTGGTTCGAGGGCAGTGATTTTAGATCGCCTATGGAACGGGAAAATATCAGCGCCATTTTCTTGCCAATACCAAAGATGAGGAAACTCTTTTGGATCCCAAGATGCGCGTGTGCGCTGTCCAAAATCTGGGTTGTGCCACTCCACCCATCCTTCGCTATCTCGAAGGATATAAACCAAACGAGCTTCCTTTGTCATATTTCGATTTCGGATATTCACTCCATGTGAATCCATATCTTTCCACTTAAATTCGTCCGCGTATCCCTCTTGCACATAATCATGAAATTTCCAAACAGTGTTGTCGGGGCCATTAACTTCTCCGCTGTCTGAACCTCGATAAGCAATATGTTCCACTTTGATAAATGGCTCAACTTGATTGCCAATATTCTTGATTGTGGTTGTGACGGTGAGCACTGGCCGATTGCTCTCCAAATGTGCGACTCGATTTACATGAAGTGCATCGAAAATGGTTACATCGTGGGTAATTTCGTTAGAACTTTTATTGACAAGTTTCCACGGAAGAATTGAGCTATCGCCGTGAAAACTATGGTGTCGACCGCTAACGTCACACTCCTTATCGGCGCTTGGCGTCAGCAATTGCCAACCTCCGCGGTAACGGGACATCCAATAATGCTCGCTCTCGCCATGTGGGTATTCGATGGGAAGCTCCTCGATATCATCAAATTCATACCAGGCAAGAATATTTGCATCTTTTTTGAGCGTCTTACCTATATGGGTAATAGTGGCACCCCGGGTGAGATCAATACTGATCGCTATCGCTGGCGTTGAGAGTTCTACGATTTCATTCATCCAATAATGCTACTAAGTTGGCCGTTTCAGGGCTAGTGCCTTAGTAACAAGATAGATTTTAGCCATGACCAACCCAGATCTTGCCGGCGAAGAATGGCAGGCGACCGTCGCGGAGATTTACCGCAGAATCGCCGATGAAAGCGGGTTTGTCCGTGCAGTTCTTTCTGGTCGGCGAAGGAATTTTCAGCCTGCCGCCGAGCGTGTGGATATAAAACCAGTGCTACTCAAAGAAAAATTATTTCTTCAAATAAATTCTCACCTCGAAAAAAAAGTTCTTACAAAGAACGTGACCTTCGCAGAGTTTGCACAGTTGAATTTACTGGAAGAGGGTTTCGCAAATTTCCTTGTAGAAACTAGAACTGAAAGTTTTGAAGTCCGAATAGGAAAAAAGGGTCAGGTATTTAGCAAAGTAGCGCGGGGGGAATTCTCACCAAGTTATGAGCATGACCATAAGAAGAATCGAATTCTTGAGGAGGGGGACCCATTTTTGATTGCTGTTGGTATTTCAGATCTAGCAGGTCGAATCAAACCCTCCATGCGAGATAAATATCGGCAAGTAGAAGAATTCCTTAAAATTTTGGAGCGGAGTGCTGAGAAAATTCTTTCCTCTAAGAGTGAGATCCGCATGGTCGATCTCGGTTGTGGACATGCCTATCTAACCTTTGCGGCCTACCGCTATTTTCAGCTTCGAGAGCGAGAGGTACGTTTTGTCGGTGTTGACATCAGGGAGAGCTCTAGGGCGCGTAATCAGAAAATTGCAATTGAACTAGGGATTTCCGAAAACGTTACTTTTTTAGCTAGCGAAATTCGTGATTTTAGCGATGCAAAATTTGACATCGCGATTGCGCTGCATGCTTGCGATACAGCAACTGATGATGCACTGGCTTGGTCAATCAATAACCAGGTTGAAGTAATCTTGGCAGCGCCGTGCTGCCACCACGACTTACACCGACAGGTTAAGAAATTTCCCAATGATGTGGGACTTGTCGCGCAGGATGGAATTCTCGCCACACGTCAATTGGATTTACTCAC
This sequence comes from Actinomycetota bacterium, assembly GCA_041178105.1. GTDB lineage: Bacteria > Actinomycetota > Actinomycetes > Nanopelagicales > Nanopelagicaceae > IMCC26077. The sequence continues at coordinate 900 of JBEGVX010000168.1, read as the reverse complement.
TGATGAACTTCGCGCTCAACTATTGCGGATTAGTGGATATAAGACGGAAGTTTTCGAGTTCATCTCGGGCGACCACACCGCTCGAAATCTCATGATTCGAGCCATCTGGAGTAAAGAGCCAGGCCGCGACAAAAAACTGAGTGAGTATCGCCACATCTGCCAGACCTGGGGCATAGCACCAGCACTTGAAGCGCGACTTAAATTGGGCGCCATTCCAGCCAGCGACTAGAGTTAACCTGTGTCGGTAGCAACAAAATCACGCGCTCTTATTGCATTAATGAAGCTGCGCGTTGTCGAACTTTTGTTAGTCTCCACATTGCCTGCAATGGTGCTGGCGCAAGGTGGAATTCCTGACCTAACTCTGACTTTAGCCACTTTGATAGGTGGGACGTTGGCTGCTGGGTCTGCCAATGCGTTCAATCAAGTTTTAGAGCAAGATCTTGATGTAGAAATGGGTCGAACGCAGAAACGACCGCTGATAGTTGGCGAAATTTCAACCTTAACTGCGGTCATTTTCGCATCTGCAATCGGAATTCTTTCACTTGCCATTTTCTGGTTCTTTACCAATCTGCTTGCGACCCTTTTGACTCTTGTTGCCATTGCCTTCTACGTAGGGATCTATACCGCAGTGTTAAAGCGACGCACTCCACAAAATATCGTGTGGGGCGGTATAGCGGGATGTATGCCTGTCTTCATTGGTTGGGCTGCCGTCAGTAATTCGCTGAGTTGGAGCGCGGTTGCTCTCTTCTTTCTCATCTTTTTCTGGACGCCGCCACATTTTTGGGCCCTAGCCATCAAGTACCGAGATGATTACTCAAAAGCAAAAGTGCCGATGTTGCCCGTCGTTGCTGCGGCAAATGTTGTTACGCGTCAAATGTTTGCGCATTCGATTGGAATGAT
>JBEGVX010000167.1:0-2742 GCA_041178105.1 Actinomycetota bacterium | reverse complement strand
AGCAACATCTTCTGAATTCCAAACTTTGCGACGAACTTAATGTTGATTCGTGACGAGGCGAGAAGGCCGATAGAGATGAGACCAAAGAGAATGCCGAATGTAGATCGCGAAACTCCGTACTCACCCATCAATACTGCGGGTGAAGATGAGACATAAGCGAAGGTCACAAATGACCCTCCCATAGTCACAACTGATGCAGCTCTAAACTCATGATTTTTCAAGATCTGGCGATAGGCACGAAATGCATCTCGGAAGCCGTGGTCATTGCGTAGTTCTTGAGGCAAACTCTCTGGAATCGTTGAAAGACCAAGCGCTACCAAGGCACCAAAGAGAATAAGTGCGTAGAAAATGCCGTGCCAAGAAGTCCAATGCAGGATTGTAGAACCAATAGTTGGAGCAAATGCAGGAGCCAGAACAAAGAGCATGCTCATCGCCGACATCATCTTCGACATTTCAACGCCACTGAGTAAATCGCGCACAATGGCACGAGCACAGACAAGAGCTGCTGATCCGCCAAAAGCTTGTAAGAATCTAAAACCAATGAGTGCTGGCAAAGTTGTTGCAGTTGTACAAAGCAACGATGCAATTAAGAAGATAAGAATTCCGAAATATGAAGGCTTCTTACGTCCAAATCGATCAGAGATAGGACCGTAGATAATCTGCCCAAGACCTGTTCCCAACATAAAGGAACTTAAAGTCAGCTGAAGCTCAACAATATGAACGCCGAGAGCATCCGCGACAGCCGGAAAAGATGGCATGTACATATCGATAGACATCGGTACAAACATCGTCATCGCAGCAAGTACGAAAAGTAACTTGGTATGTCCGGGTAGGCGTTGCCCGTTAACTTTTTCCATCTGGCGGAGACGAGGAGATTTGAACTCCTGAAGGGTTTAACCCCTTACCTCGTTAGCAGTGAGGCGCACTCGACCGGGCTATGCGACGTCTCCGAGTTGCGGGTGAAGTCTACCGCGAGCCAAACCCTGCGCCACCCGCGTGAATTAGTTAAAAATACGGCGGGTGAATGTATTTTCGAATTTAGATGTGGGGTCTAGCGCCTCGGCAAGTGCTTTAAATTCGCTCATCTTTGGGTAGACCATACTGAGGTACTTCGCATCCGCAGTGAAGACCTTGCCCCAATGTGGGCGATAGTTAAATGGGCGAAGCGCAGCTTCTACCTTTTCAATCACTGGATAAATGGCATCGTCTTTCTTCCAAGTGAAGTGAATACCCAATGAGTCTCGCTGGTAAGCGCCACTGAGCCAGAGTTGATCTGCCGCAATGGTGCGAAGTTCAGTGATCCATAAGAGTGGTGTGATCTCTTCGCCGAGTTGTGAGAGCGCTTCTATCGCAGCAGATGCATCTTTACGGTCAATAAAAAATTCAGTTTGAATCTCTTCGCCAACGCTTGGTGTGAACTCAAGTTTGAAGTGGGATAGACGTTGATGCCAATCCCCTGGTTGACCAAGTTGGTCTGTACAGGCGACTGGATCTACCGAAGGGATTGGGTGGTACTTCTTAACTGCCTTATTGATTCCGCCGACACTTTCAGGAATTACCTCGTCGTCACGGAACTTGCACCAGAGATTTCCTACTTGGGCGCTACTCCAATCGGTGAAGTAACTGACGCTGTAAGCAGTTCCCATAATTTGATCGAAGTTGCGTTGCAGAATATCGAGAGGAATTTCAGGATAGATAACTTGTCGGATTTCAAAAGTGGGTTCAATCTTTAACTCATATTGATAAACGATTCCACCAAGGCCTAGGCCCACTACAAGTGCGTTAAATGCTGGGTTACTGCGATCAATATGTCGTAGCTCGCCTTCAGCGGTGACGAGATCGAGTGAGAGAACTTGGTTGGCTAGGTTCTGATTCTTGATGCCAGAACCATGTGTGCCGGTTGAGATAGACCCAGCTATCGAAATGTGTGGCAATGAAGCGAGATTGTTGAGCGCCCAGCCTTGGTTATGAAGTACTGGGGCTAATTCACCGTAGGTAAGCCCTGAAGAGACTGTTACAGAATTGGCTTCTGGATTTACCTCGATGACTCTTGGCATCTTTACAAGGTTGATTGCATAGCTACTTGTATTTGCAATCTCGTTAAAACAATGCGCAGTACCGCGTGCCCGGATCTTTGGGTGAGTGCGGACTAACTCTTGTAGCTCGGTAAGTGATTCTGGCTGCAAGTACTCACGATCATTGAAATCGACGTTCTTGCTCCAGTTTTGCATTACTTACCGAGCCCAGTGCACGCTGGCTTTGGGCCACCGTTTGGATTGCCATAGCGGTGATAGGTAATCGCAACAGATTGCTCGATTAACCAACGAGGAGTTTCGATATCTCCGCGCTGTGCGATTGGGCGATGGTCGACAGAGATGCCCTTCTGAAGCTCTTCCAAAATCGGTGGCTTGCTTGATGCAAGCCAGCGCACGCGACCGTACTTCTCTTTTACGTCGGCTAGATCGGTGGTGAAGATGACCTTTGCGCCAGTGGTTTCAGAGATGTGGTGGATGAGTGACTTTTCGGCCTGGGTGGTGGATTCATCAACGACGACCACAATAGGCGCCACATAATGGCGATAGCGCTGGAAGTTCTTTTCCACGACTAGGCCGCTACAGTCGATCGCTTGTGAACCAACCTTTGCCCACCAAGTATTGACGCCAAAGATTGCAGCTTCGAGGTTGGTAACTCGTGGCCAATTGCGAAGTGTGTTGACGTAGTTAAGTCCACCCGCTTTAGCGT
>JBEGVX010000166.1:0-3431 GCA_041178105.1 Actinomycetota bacterium | reverse complement strand
GGAGAAGCAGCAGGCCTTGCAGGCTTGGAAGCTGAGTTCGCAGCAAACAACCCAGATACCAAGTACATCAATGCGGCAATCTCAGGTGGCGCCGGCGTTAACGCCAAGGCAGTTCTCCAGAGCCGTCTCGATGCAAATGATCCACCAGACTCATTCCAAGCTCACGCAGGTATGGAGCTTGATGGTTACGTCAAGGGTGGACAGCTTGAAGACCTCACCTTCCTCTACAAAGAGCAAGGTTGGGACACAATCTTCCCAGCAGATCTCATCAAGACACTTACCGTTGATGGAAAGATCTACTCAGTTCCAGTAAATATTCACCGTGCAAACGTGCTCTGGTGGAATCCTGCAACTGCAGAGAAGGCAGGAATTACTGCCGCCCCAGCAACGCTCGATGAGTTCTTCGCAGCTCTCGACAAGTTCAAGAAGATCGGTATTCCAGGACTAGCACTTGCTGGTAAGGGCGACTGGGCAATTGCTCACCTCCTCGACTGGATGCTCCTTGCAACTCTCGGACCAGATGCATTCGAAGGTCTCTTCAATGGCAACACTTCATGGACAGGTCCAGAAGTTGCTGAAGCGTTGAAGAACTTCCAGAAGGCGCTCTCTTATGGAAATAAGGGTGCAGGTAACCTCGACTGGCCAGATGCTGGCAAGCTCGTAACCTCCGGCAAAGCTGGCTTCTTCATCATGGGTGACTGGGCGTCAGCTCAGTGGCAAGCAGATGGTTTGAAGCTCGGAACCGATTACACATGGGCTCCAGCTCCAGGCACCGTCGGTGTCTACCAATGGCTATCTGACTCCTTCACACTTCCTGTTGGTGCAAAGCACCGCAATGCAGGAATTGCATGGTTGACAGTCGCTGGTTCAAAGGCCGGACAAGATGCCTTCAATCCAAAGAAGGGTTCAATCCCAGCTCGTACCGATGCTGATACCGCCCTTTATGACGATTACCTCAAGGCTGCTATGGAGCAGTGGAAGACAGACCGCCTCGTCGGTTCAACAGTCCACGGCGTCACTGGCAACAACGCTTTGATGGCTGCTTACAACGCAGCAGTTGGTAAGTACTTCAGCGGTGGCGCAAAGGATAACGCGGGCCTCGCTGCAGATCTCCAAGCTGCATACGAAGCAGGACAGGCTTAATTCACGTTAAGTCGTAAGTAATCAGTTAGAGATAGTGAATCTGGTGGGTGGGCGACCGCTCACCAGATTCTCTATTTAGAGTGTGTATTTAAGTGAAGGGATATATTTAGAAAATGGCGTTGCAATCAAGTAAGCGACTCTCCACCTGGATTGGTGGTTTCCTACTTGTTGTTCCGTCAATTGCCGCAGTAGCGGTATTTGTTTACGGCATGATCGCCTGGACGGTCCGAATTTCGATGACCGATCGCATCAGCGCCTCTATCAAAGAGCCAAAATTTGTTGGCCTCGAGAATTACACCAATTTAATTTCTGATACTCGATTTACACATGCCTTTGAAAATCTCATTAAATTTACCGTTGTATTTATCGTTGGTACGACCATCGCAGGTTTCATCATGGCGCTACTTCTGGAGAAGGGAATTAAGGGCGAAGGTTTCTTCCGTTCTTTCTATCTCTATCCATTGGCTATCTCCTTTATCGCGATGGGAACGGTGTGGAACTGGCTGCTGAACTCCAATGTTGATGCAGATGCCGGTGGTCTCAATCTTCTGCTACAAAAAGTTGGCTTAGGTTTTCTCCAGAACTCTTGGTATTTATCGGAGAATGGCGCTGCCTATGCGCTTGCGCTCCCTGCGATTTGGCAGATGGCTGGATATGTCCTGGCCCTCTTCCTCGCCGGTTTCCGCGGCATTCCCGACGATTTACGTGAGGCTGCTCGAGTTGATGGCGCCTCCGAATCGAAGATCTATCGCTTTGTAATTTTCCCGCAACTCACTCCAACGCTCTTCACCGTTCTGATTATTCTCGGCCACGTCTCGATGAAAGTCTTCGACTTAATCATTGGTATCAATGGCAAGTCGTATGTCACTCAGGTGGTTGCGGTTTATATGTGGGAAGCAACTTTCGATCAACGAAATTATGCAAAGGGAACAGCAATCGCTGTCGTGCTCTTGCTCCTGATTGCGTTAATTATTATTCCGTACCTACGTTGGGTCATTAAGCAGGAGGAGGAGAACCGATGAGCGCTGAACTACTCGAAAAGAAGGTTGCTCCCGCCGCTGCCAATAAACGTAAACGCTCTGGCAAGGAGCAGTTCTGGTTGATCTTCCGTTACGTTTCTTTGACCTTCATTTGGTTCTTGATCGTGATGCCAATTTACGTCTTGGTCGTCAACTCCCTCAAAGGCGTTAAGGATGTTTACCTAGTCAATGCTTTTGATTTACCAAAAGCTCTGGATTTCTCCGCCTGGCCGATTGCCTGGAGCGGTGGCGATTACTTCTCAGCATTTAGCTTGGGCGAATCGATGCTGCGCACCCTCTTCTTTGTGCTTCAGTCATCCATCATCTCAGCGATTATTGGTTCGATTAATGGCTACGTTTTCGCTAAATGGAAATTCCCAGGCTCCAACATAGTCTTCACGCTCTTTCTTTTTGGAATGTTTATTCCTTATCAAGCAGTCATGATTCCGTTGGTTCAATTTGTTACCAACTTAGGGGTGAATAAGTCGATCTACGTGTTGGTGATGGCGCACGTTATCTATGGAATTCCGATCTGTACTCTGATTTTCCGAAATTACTATGCGAGTATCCCCGATGAATTAATCGAAGCTGGTTTGGTCGATAAGGCATCCCGGATTCGGATTTATCGCTCCATCATCTTGCCGCTCTCGCTGCCTGCATTTGTTGTCGTGCTCATCTGGCAATTCACTTCAGCGTGGAACGACTTCCTCTTTGCCATCTTCTTGACTGGTGGCTCACCTAAGCTCTCCGTGGCAACGACTGCGCTCAACTTCATCACGGGATCGAGTAATCAAGTCTTCTATGGCTTAAATATGACCGCTTCACTAATTGTTTCGTTGCCAACGCTGATTGTTTATATCTTCTTAGGACGTTACTTCCTACGTGGATTGCTCAGCGGTTCCCTTAAGGGATAAGTACAGACGCGCCATTGAATAAATCCTTGGCACGTTGCATAGCCAGAACTTTCTCTTCTTCAACGAAATAGTTCACTTGCGAAATACCAACGACTCGAACAGCCATGATGGTGCCAGCATGAGCAGAGACATTTTTGGGTACTACACCACCATGCTCCTGATAACTTTCAAAGAAGTTTTTCAGAGTTTGTGCAACTAGCTCGCGTTGGCTCGCGAGTTTTATCGCCTTGAGATTGAGATGCGCCGACATATATGCCAAATCAAAGACTGGCGCTCCTTGATGGGTTACTTCAAAATCAAGAACCCAGGTACCACTGGGTCCATGGAGCACATTCTTCGGACTAAAGTCGCCGTG
>JBEGVX010000165.1:0-2650 GCA_041178105.1 Actinomycetota bacterium | reverse complement strand
GATCCTTATGGCCTAGCAGAGCGAGCCTTTGAAAAGGTTCTAGAAATGGTAGAAGATTCGGTTGCAGGCTTATTGGAAGTACTCAACAGTTAGGCAGGAACAAGATGCGCGCAGCAAGATTCCATGGAGCAAAAGATTTGCGAGTGGAGGAGGTTCCTCAACCTCATCTGCCCGAGGGGCACACACTTGTTGCCATGGAGCGAGTTGGCATCTGTGGTACTGATTTAGAAGAGTATTTAATTGGCCCAGTTATTATTCCTAAACACCGAATGCCGATGATCATCGGTCACGAATATGTTGGTCGAGTAATAGAAGATCCGCGAGGCAAATTAAAACCCGGAACCTTGGTAGTTCCTGATGGAATTGTTGGATGCGGTAATTGTTACTACTGCGATAGACATGAAGAGGGGATCTGTAAGAGCTACGAATGTATTGGTCTCACATGTGATGGTGGTATGGCTGAATTTATGGCGACAGATCCCACGCGTTGGATTGAAGTACCAGCTCACGTTCCAGCAAATGTTTCGGTATTCGCAGAACCCATGTCTGTGGCGGTGCGCGCTCTTAATAAGGTCCCTTTCATACCTGGAACCAAAATTGCTGTTACAGGTGGTGGAACTGTTGGTTTATTAATTGCGCAAGTTGCTCGCTCATTTGGCGCGACACAAGTGGTCGTGTATGAGCCAAATCCAGTTCGGCAAGAGGTTGCACGCGCGCTTGGATTCGAAACTCTTAATCCGCTAAATGAGAAGGAGTGGGCACACTACGACGAATTCGATTCTCTCTTGGAATGTTCTGGGGTGAAGGGAAGTACGCCTAAATCGCTCGATAAAATTAGAAATGCTGGAACTTTAGTTCTAGTTGGATTTAGACCCGAAGAAGAGAGTTTTCACTTACTTAATTTCGTTCTGAGCGAGAAGCGAATTCAAGGAACGGCAGCACATATGTGGGATGTTGATGTCGCAGCAGCGATCGCGCTTCTGGCCGGCAATTCAATTGATACCAAGCCATTGCTCACCGACGTCATTGCACTTGATGAAGTTGTTAGTAAAGGATTTGACCGGTTACTCAACGACAAGAATGCATTCAAGATTGTGGTCGACACCACCCGCTAAATAGAGCAATAGTTAGTTTTGTGGGAAGCCCAAGTTGATTCCGCCATGGCTTGGGTCAAGCCAACGGCTCGTTACAACTTTGCCGCGGGTAAAGAAGTGAACTCCCTCAGTTCCATGTGCATGTGAATCCCCAAAGAGTGAATTTTTCCATCCACCAAATGAGTAGTAAGCAACTGGAACTGGAATCGGAACGTTAATTCCCACCATGCCAACAAGCACTTCGTTCTGGAACTTGCGAGCAGCTCCACCATCGTTAGTAAAGATTGCCGTGCCGTTGCCATATTGATGTGCATTTATAAGGTTCAAACCTTCTTCATAACTTTTCACTCGAATCACACTGAGCACTGGCCCAAATATCTCGTCTTTATAGATGCTCATCGATGGCTGGACATGATCAAAGAGGGTTGGTCCTAACCAGAATCCAGCGGTTGCGCCGTCAATTGGAATATTCCTGCCATCTTCTACAAGCGTGGCACCTTCCTTAATCCCGGCTTCGACGTATGAGGCAACTTTGTCACGATGAATTTTGGTAACAAGCGGTCCCATATCACTGCCTTTTGTGCCATCACCAGTCTTGAGTTTTTTCATGCGTTCCTGGATTTTTTTCACCAATTCATCACCAATGGGATCTACTGCTACGACAGCAGAAATAGCCATACAGCGTTCGCCCGCAGATCCGAAGCCAGCGTTGATTGCTGAATCTGCAGTCAATTCCAAATCTGCATCAGGAAGAACGAGCATGTGGTTCTTAGCGCCACCAAGAGCTTGAACTCGTTTTCCATTCTTAGTCCCATTCTCATAAACATACTTAGCAATTTGCGTTGACCCGACAAAAGATATTGATGCAGTATCTGGATGTTCGAGCAATCTATCTACCGCAACTTTATCGCCGTGAATAACATTGAATACACCATCAGGTAGTCCAGCCTCTTTCCAAAGTTTCGCAATGAAATTTGTTGCCGAAGGATCTTTCTCGCTTGGTTTGATAACAACTGTATTTCCTGCAGCAATTGCTATCGGGAAGAACCACATTGGAACCATTGCTGGAAAATTAAATGGAGAAATAATTGCGCATACGCCTAATGGCTGGCGAATCGAATAGACGTCAACCCCTTGTGACACTCCCTCGGAGTATCCACCCTTCAAAAGGTGCGGAATTCCGCAAGCGAATTCAACAACTTCCAAACCTCGAGTCACTTCGCCTAACGCATCAGAGAGGACTTTCCCATGCTCCGAGGTAATGATGGCTGCCAGTTCTTCTTTCTTGGAATTGAGCAGATGTCTAAATGCAAAAAGAATTTGTACTCGCTTAGTTAAAGAGGTTTGGCTCCAGGATGAAAAAGCGCTTTTTGAATTCGCAATTGCCGAATCAATTGTTTCGATATCGGCAAAGTCAACTTGTTTAGAGACAGTCCCAAGTGCAGGATTAAAAACGTCCCCCTGACGACCGCTCTTGCTGGTTTTTTCTGCTCCATTGATCCAATGCTTGACTAGTTCCACAGCGCCTCTTCCCTTTTTCATCGTCCTTGCCAGTA
>JBEGVX010000164.1:0-2897 GCA_041178105.1 Actinomycetota bacterium | reverse complement strand
AAACCTCGTTTCGATAGTGAAGACGAGAAGATGTCGGGACTTTGGGCAAAAGTTGGTGGCTGGGTCGATCGAAAGCCAAAACCAATCTGGATAAGCACTGCGCTGATGCTCATCATTTTTGCCGGTTTTTCCAGCACTCTTAAATCTGACGGATTGGCACAAACCGATGCTTTCACAACAAAACCTGATTCAGTTATTGGATTAGCGAAGCTAGGAGAGCACTTCCCAAGTGGTGAAGGTACTCCCGTTGAGATTGTCGTCAAAGAATCCGATTTGCAAGCCTCTATTTCTGCCATTTCGAAAGTGAAAAATGTGGCATCGGTAGTGCCAGTGACGAAGTTTGATATGGCAACCATGTCTCCAACTAAAGAGGTAAAAGTTGTCGATGGTTCAGTGCTGCTCTATGCAACGCTAGAAGTTGCCGCCGATTCAACGGATGCAAAGAACACTATTCCGCTAATACGTGAAGCAGCAAGATCAGTTAATCCAACAAGTCTAGTTGGCGGCCAGACGGCTATTGGGTACGACGTCGATCAATCTTCGCGCCGCGATAACCGAGTTATCATCCCGATTGTCCTCCTACTTATTGCTTTGATTCTTGGGCTCCTATTGCGGAGCATTTTTGCCGCAGGCTTGCTCCTTGCAACAGTTGTGCTCTCTTTCTTTGCCACACTTGGCGTCTGTGCTCTTGTCTTCGAACATATATTTGGGTTCAAGGGAACGGATGCGAGCTTCCCGCTCTTCGCCTTCGTCTTCCTCGTAGCTTTGGGAATTGATTACAACATTTTCCTCATGACCCGAGTTCGTGAAGAGGCGAAGCGAATTGGGACAAAGGCTGGCGTCATTAAAGGTCTTACCGTCACAGGAGGGGTCATTACCTCCGCAGGAATTGTTCTAGCAGCAACTTTCGGCGTGCTTGGAGTTCTTCCCTTGGTTTTCTTAGCGGAATTAGGATTTGCAGTTGCCTTTGGAGTGTTGCTCGACACAATTGTTGTCCGCTCCTTACTTGTACCAGCGTTAGTGCGCATACTTGGCAAACGAATCTGGTGGCCTTCGAAGCTCTCGAAAGAGGGAATTGATTGAAAAATCTTCGCGCAGGAGTAGTGGGCTATGGATTAGGTGGCCGGGTATTCCATGCTCCCTTATTAGTGGGGGCAGGTTTTGAAGTTGCCGCAATTCTCACCAACGCTCCCGAACGAATAGCAAACGCTCAAGGCGATTTCCCAACTGCGAAAATTGTTTCGACTATGGAGGAGTTGCTCGCCCTATCGCTCGACTTAGTTGTGATTAGCTCGGCAAATCAAGCCCATGCCGAACAAGCGACGCTAGCAATTGCAGCGGGCGTGACAACGGTCATCGACAAACCTGTCGGTCGAAATCTTCCAGAAACGAAAGCAATTCTCGCATCTGCAGAGAGCGCAGGCGTAAAAGTTTCAGCATTTTTTAATAGAAGATGGGATAGCGATGCGTTAACGGTGAAACGATTGATCCGGGAGCGTTCGCTTGGGCCAATTCATCGTTACGAGTCACGATTCGAACGATACAAACCCGAACTCAACTCGTTTGGTTGGCGAGACCAGGGTAATCCTGAAAGTGGTGGCGGTTGGCTGCTTGATATCCAAACACATCTTGTTGCAGGCGCTCTTGATCTCTTTGGTCCAGCTGAAGTTGCTTTTGCGGCGATGCGAAACATCCGTGGCGCATCAGATGATGATGTCATTATCGTGCTTCACCATTTAATGGGAGTTGATTCCTATCTCACCGCTAGCGCCGTCTCTGGATTTACGGGTCCGAGAGTACGTATTTCAGCACGGGGCGGAACTTTGGTCATTAATGATCTTGACCCACAAGAAGAGATGCTGAAGAGAGGTGAAATTCCTCATGGTGGGAGGTGGAATTCACCAACGAATTCTGAGGCAAGGTTATATCGCGGAGACAATAGTAATTTTGAAACTATCCCTTCCGAAAATGGAAGTTACGTTGATTACTACCTTCAAGTGCGTCAGGCAATCACTGATGGCTCACCTATGCCGGTAGCTAATAAGGATGCGCTTGAAGTAGCGAGATTGATTGATATTGCTCGAGAGATTTCCTTGAGATGATTCTTGTTATTGGTGGAGGTCTTGCCGGACTACGTGCGGCGCTCACCATCCAAGAAAGCGGCCAGCAAGTTCACTTAATCGAGAGCAATCAAAATCTCGGTGGACGTATAGCCACAGAGGTGGGTGATGGATTTACTATTGATCGCGGCTTCCAGGTAATCAATCCTGGGTACTCAGAATTTCTCCGGTTAGACATTCGGACAAACTTTCACGCCATTTCAGCGGGCGCGGTAGCAACTTTAAATGGTCGAAGGATTTTCTTTGGTGATCCTCGTAGAGAAATTCGAGCGGTAGCTCAAGCTCTTCCGCAAATTCTCCAAAAACCCAAACCTTTTTTTGGATTGATACGGGGGGTGCTTGTTGGACGCGTTTTGGAACGAGAGAGCGCTGATCAATTCCTGCAACGAATGGGAATCACTGGTGAAATTTATGAATATGTAGTCGAGCCATTCCTTCGCGGAGTCTTCCTTACGTCGTTGCCAGAGGTGGATGGTCGATTTGCACAGCGCGTCCTTCGTTCGCTCTATCGAGAAGTTCCAGGTTTACCAGATGGCGGGGTCCAAGCCTTAATCCAGGAGCTTGGCAATAGAGTGAAATCCACTCAATGTGGTGAGCGCGTCCTCAGTATTTCTCGAAGTGGTAGGGGATTCACCGTAAAAACGAGCAATGCTACGTTCTCGGCTAGAAAAGTTATCGTTGCAACCGATTATCAAAATGCGCAAGAGTTTTCTCACACTTTGCCAAGAGTTACCTTCGCTCGTTCCACTGCTTGGTATTTCACGCTGGAATCAAATA
>JBEGVX010000163.1:0-8024 GCA_041178105.1 Actinomycetota bacterium | reverse complement strand
CGTTATTCGCATCAAAAGCGAACTCTGGTTGATAGTGGTCTTGCGCTGAAGTAATAAACATTGTTTTCAGATCAGCTCCGCCAAAGGAAGGGCAAGTTGTTAACGCTGTTGGAGCCTGCACAACATTGAGAAGTTCACCGTCAGGAGTGTAATTACGCACTTGGCCGCAGCCCCAGAAGGCTACCCAGAGATTGCCTAATGAATCGGTGCACATTCCATCGGGTACGCCAGTGACATCACTGACATCTATTGCTGTTAATTCCCTGACAATCTCACCCTTTTGAGGATCAAATTGATAGCGAGAAATCTCGCGCGGCGCAGAATCGATGTAATACATGATTTTTCCATCTAGCGACCAATCAATGCCGTTTGATATCTGCACATTCTTGCGATGGGTGCCCGACGAGAAGTTCTGGTCGATTCGACGTAAGTCGCCAGCTTTTGATCCTTCAACCGCCTCGGCAACGCCAATCCAGAGGCAGCCACAGCGATCGATATTGCCATCGTTGGTCTGACCAACTTTTCGATCAATATGCATATCAATTTCTTTTGTAATAGAAAAATTATCATCGGTGACTGCCAGCCGATTACCAAGTGCAATCACATACCCGCCGGCTTTTCTCTTACCGACATAGCTAACAAAATCTCCCACCTTATGGGCGATAATTTCTTTTGTTGTCGGCAGATATTCCTTAATGTAGCCATCGAGCACATCGACCCAAAGAAAACTCTTCCGTCGTTCATCCCAGAGAGTGCCCTCGCCTAAACCTGATTTGGAACCCGCGATTGGTGTTGCTTCGTATAGCGCCATAACTACCCCTCAATCTCTTCGATGATTCGACGCAAATCTTCTCCCGATGCAAATTCAATGATGATCTTGCCATTGCTCTTGCCCGTTGCTTTATCAATAGTGACTCGAGTATTAAGGAAATCCCCCAACTCTTCTGCAAGTTCAGCCAACTCAGGAGAAACGTTTTTACTCTTTGATGAGCTACTTTTTTTCTTGCCGCCTTTAACGCCGACCGAAATAATCTCTTCTACGGCACGGACACTTAAACCTTCAGTCACAATGCGATTTGCTAACCGTTCCATAGCTCCAGAATCACCAAGCGCCAGTAGCGCGCGAGCGTGTCCGGCAGAGAGCACGCCTGCTGCAACGCGACGTTGCACGCTAGGTGGCAATTGAAGTAATCGCAATGTATTTGAGATATGTGGTCGAGAACGCCCTATTTTTTGGGCTAATTCATCATGGGTGTAATTGAAATCATTGAGCAATTGTTCATATGCAGCGCCCTCTTCCAGCGCATTGAGTTCAGAGCGATGAATATTCTCAAGTAGCGCTTCACGCAACAGTTGATCATCTGGGGTTTGGCGAATGATCACCGGAATTTGCGATAGCCCAGCTGCTTTTGCGGCGCGCAATCTTCGCTCACCCATAATTAATTCATATCGACCATCGCCAATTGATCGAACGACGGGCGGTTGTAAAACTCCAACTTCTTTTATCGAAGTGATGAGCTCTGCCATCTTCTCTTCATCAAAAACTGTTCGCGGTTGGCGTGGATTTGGTGCAATGGAGTTAATCGGAATGTGATTGAGATGTGCAATATCAACAGGAACTCCAGCGACAACAGATGAGAGTTGCTTTGATTCTCCACTTGGAATGAGCGAGCTAAGCCCTCTACCTAATCCGCCTTTACGAGCGCTCATTGAGCACGACCCTTCTCATGTAATTCGCGCGCAGCTGCAAGATAAGCAAGAGCTCCTGGTGATGACATGTCATATGTCATAACGCTCTGACCATAAGATGGCGCTTCACTCACTCGCACCGCACGAGGAATAACAGTTGTTAAAACTTCTTTTGGAAAATGTGTACGAACTGTATTTGCAACATCATGTGCCAATCGAGTTCTACCATCAAACATCGTTAATAAGATCGCGCCGATATGTAGTTGCGGATTTGTATTTTCGGTAACGAGCGAAATAATCTTTATTAATTGGGTTAATCCTTCAAGCGCGTAATACTCACATTGAATCGGAATTAATAATTCATGTGCAGCAATTAACGCATTGAGAGTCAATAAACCTAAGCTCGGTGGACAATCAATAACGATGTAGTCATAGCGTTCTTCTTTATTTAATAATGTAATTGCATCGCGTAATTTAAATTCACGTCGCTCTAATTCAACGAGATCAATTTCCGCGCCAGCGAGATCAACGCCAGCTGGAACGACATCAAGATGTGGGTAGCCTTCGGCGCGTTGTTTAACTGAAGCAAGTGATGCCCCTCCAACTAAGACCTCGTAACTCCCTGGAATTCCCTCTTCGTGAGCAACGTTGAAGGCAGTACTCGCATTTCCCTGCGGATCGAGATCAATAAGAAGGACCTTTAACCCACCCATCGCAAGAGCTGCGCCAATATTTACAGCGGTGGTTGTCTTCCCTACTCCACCTTTTTGATTCGCTACGGTGATAATGCGAGTAGTTGGGAGCGGGGCCATCGCCTCTTTGAGGCGGCGAGTACCGATAACTGCTTTGGTTTCACGGGAAACAGCGGCGCTCATAGAGCGCAGTTAACCAGCCTTTGCTATAGAAATCACCTTGCATCCACCGGTCGGAAGGGTGGGCTCAAGGATCTCTCCCGTCGCACCGGTATAACGAGAGAGCGGGGTGGCAGCTAACTCTTCTCGCGCGCGCTCCCCCTTCATCGCCAAGATTCGCCCACCAGGGGAGAGCAAATGCCAACTCCAAGCTAGGAGACGATCCATGGGCGCTACCGCACGAGCTGTCACCACATCAAATTTCCCCTGAAATTCAGCTGCTTTCCCGCGGGCAACAGTGGAATTCCCGAGCCCTAGCTCGCTGATTACCTCCTGGAGAAAGGTGGCGCGCCGCTCGAGCGGCTCTAAAAGCAGAATAGAAATATCTGGTCGGGCAAGGGCAAGGACGATTCCCGGCAACCCTGCGCCGCTACCAATATCTATGACTTTTGCTCCGAGAGGGATCAGGGTGGCTACCGGGAGGCAGTTGTAAATATGGCGCTCCCAGATCCGCTCCCCCTCACGAGGACCAATTAATCCACGCTCAACCCCCGCCGATTGCAGAATCTCGGCATACCGAGCAAATGTTTCCCGTGAAACGGATAATTGCGGGAATTCAGGGGCCATAAATTAAGCGGGAAGAACCACAATGTGGCGCTCTGGCTCCTCACCCTCTGATTCACTGCTCAGCCCCAATTCGCCAATGGCGTCGTGGATGACCTTTCGTTCAAAAGCATTCATTGGCTTGAGGGCGATCGCGACACCACTCCGCTTTACCTCTTCCGCTGTGCTCTCCGCCAAGGCGCGCAGCTCATCCCTCTTTTTCGCCCGAAAACCCTCAATATCAAGCATTAACCGAGAGCGCTCGCCTGTCTCACGCTGCACCGCCATTCGAGTTAACTCCTGAAGCGCCTCGAGAACCTCGCCCTCTCTTCCAATGAGATGGGTTAGCTCCCCGCCGACTATGTCTAGGGCTGCCCGATCATTCTCTACATCAATATCGATATCACCAGGCAAATCAGCAATATCGAGGAGCGCCTCGAGGTAATCAGCACCTCGATCTCCCTCTTCTTCTAACCGTGCAATCAAGCTCTTCTCGGCCATTGCTCTCTCCTACCTCCCCAAACTGGGGTAAATATAGTAATTTGTCATAGATAAAGGTGTTTTGTCGCTTTCCAACTACCGCTTTTTCTTCTTCTTACTCTGCTTGCCCTTATCGCGCTTGGGCTGTTGGCGTTGCCCCTTCACATCAGTTGCGCTCTGCTCATCCGATCCCTCAACAGCGACTGAGCCGTTATTTGTCGGTTCTGTTGATTGAGGATTCCCGGCCTTCTTTGCGCGCTTTGCCTCTAACTCAAAATACGCTGGCGATCCTGGCGTCGGATTTCTCTTGATGACATAGAACTGTTGTCCCATCGTCCAAAGATTTGTCGTTAACCAATACAACAAAACACCAACAGGGAAATTAATTCCTGTCACTGCAAAAATGATTGGGAATAAGTACAACATAATTTTCTGCTGTTGCACCATCATGTTTGGTTGCCCATCGTTCTTAGGCATTCCCTTAACCATTAATTGGCGTTGTGTAATAAATGTTGATGCCGACATCAAGATAATCATCACAAGAGTAATAATTTTTACAGTTGCCGGTGTACCACCAAGCTTTTCAATATCTGGAGCGCCCATTAAGAAAGTAGCGGCGATTGGAGCACCGAAAAATCGTGCATTCGCTGCGCTATCAACATCTGCTTGAGTAAGAACTCCTCGCGGAACATCTTGTGCAATTCCGTTCAGCACCGTAAAGAGAGCGAAAAAAATTGGAGCTTGTGCAAGAAGCGGGAAACATGATGCCAATGGATTTGTGCCATGTTTTTTGTAAAGCTTCATCATCTCTTCGGATTGCTTCTGGCGATCATCTTTATACTTCTGTTGAATTGCCTTCATCTCTGGTTGAAGAACTGTCAAAGCGCGTTGGCTTTTGATCTGCTTCACAAAGAGCGGAATTAAAATGATACGAATTAGAACAACAAGAAAGATGATTGCTAGCGACCAGGTTACGCCGCTCTCTGCACCAAAGATTGGTTCAAATAGACCATGGAAAAGTAAAATAACCCACGAAATCGCATCATAAAGCGGATTAAAAATACCCACTATTTACTCGCCTTTCTTAGCTGTTGTTGATTTTCTGCCTGCACAACTCTGCCGCCTGGCGGATAGTCGATTCCACCCATCGACCATGGGTTGCAGCGAACCAAACGCCACATTGCTAACGCAGTGCCAAAAAATAAACCCTTACTACGCAGCGCTAACACGGCGTACTCTGAACAAGTTGGGTAGTACTTGCATCGGGCCGGGAAGGCTGGTGAAATCCACTTTTGATATATGCGAATTAAGGTGATCATTTAACCGTCGCAAAGTACTTTGAGATTAGCCCTGAAATCTCGCCGTTGAGATTGTGCGCTGCGCTCTTTGCAGCGCCAGGATGAGCTCGGAAAAGTAGAAGAGTTCCTTCAGAAAATTTACTGAGGTGTGGAGCTATTGCATGGCGAATTTGTCTGGAAACACGATGGCGTATTACTGAATTGCCTACATTCTTTCCCACTATGAGGCCCACCTTCACCGGTGCCCCAGATCGCTCACCATTTGTTGGTGTTGCGACATAGAGCAGAAAATTCTCTCCTGATACCCGCTTGCCTTTAGTGGCGAGTGCGAACTCGCTCGCTTTACGCAGGCGATTTTTCTGCGCCAACATCAGCCCGCGCCGATTACGCGAAAACTTATGCCGAGATGCGCAAGCGCCCCTTGGCACGACGCGCAGCTAGAACAGCGCGACCTGCACGAGTAGACATGCGGGCGCGGAAACCATGGGTCTTAGCCCGGCGGCGATTGTTGGGTTGAAAAGTCCGCTTCACGTATATCTCCTAAAGGTCGAGGAAGTGACATTGGCTCGACCGTCCGAGCTGTTGAGCTCGTGAGCGATCGCGCAGGAGGTAAACGGTACGGAGGTAGGGGCGTTATGGTCAAACTAGAGATGGCCGAGAGTGGCACGAGAAAGATCAGGGCGAGAATTGCCCACAGCTATCTCTAAACGTGGGGTTTAGAGTTGTGGATAACTAGTTGCTTTTTCCCAAAACCCGGAATAGGGTCTCCCTTCTTCCACAGAGGAAGCTACTTCCCCCGGTAGATATTGGTGCATTTCGGACAAATATCCACTAGGTAGCCCACAGCCTGTGGATATCTCTGGGGATAAACGGTGGGTAACCGGTGTGGAAAGGATTCCAAATGGCAGATGAGAGCGCGCTTCTCGAGGTTCAACTACCAGAACTGTGGCAGAGCGCGATTTCGCTCATCGCTACCGACTCACCACAGCATCGCGCCTTCTTACAACTGACGCAACCAATGGGGCTAATTGATAGCAACGGTAGTACCACTCTTCTTGTTGCTGCACCAAATGCATTTGCAAAAGATGTTTTAGAAACGCGATTGCGATCCATTATTAATGATGTTTTGAGTACAAAGTTGGGTCGAGAGGTTCGCGTTGCGGTAACGATTGACGAAACTCTCGAGAATGAAAAACCTGGTGAGGTCATAACTGAGGTGGAACAACCTCGACCTGGCACCGGTAGAAGCGCCGAACCAACGGGTGCCACTGAATCAGGCGCAATGAGCATGAATCCGCGCTACATTTTTGAAACGTTTGTTATCGGCTCCTCAAATAGATTCGCACATGCTGCAGCTGTCGCAGTAGCCGAAGCGCCGGGTAAGGCTTACAACCCACTTTTCATTTATGGAGAATCGGGGCTCGGTAAGACGCACTTACTTCATGCTATTGGGGCATATGCCAAAGAGCTTTATGGAAATTTACGCGTTCGCTATGTTTCTAGTGAAGAGTTCACTAATGATTTTATTAATTCGATTCGCGATGATAAATCAGCAGTCTTCCAAAAACGCTATCGGGATGTGGATTTACTACTCGTGGATGATATTCAATTCCTTGAGAATAAAGAGCGAACACAGGAAGAGTTTTTCCATACCTTCAATACGCTCTACAACGCAAATAAACAAATAGTCATCACTAGCGATCGACCACCAAAACAATTAGCAACTTTGGAAGATCGACTTCGCTCTCGCTTTGAGTGGGGCCTGATTACCGATATTCAACCTCCCGAATTAGAAACCCGTATTGCAATTCTTCGAAAGAAAGCGGCGCAAGATCGACTAAATGCTCCTGATGATGTTCTCGAATATATCGCGAGTAAAATTTCAACAAATATCCGCGAACTTGAAGGTGCGCTTATTCGAGTAACAGCTTTTGCTAGCCTTAACCGACAAGGCGTCGATTTATCACTTGCTGAAATTGTTTTGAAAGATCTCATTCCTGATGAATCCGGACCAGAAATCACCGGCGCCACGATTATGGCGCAGACTGCCGCATACTTCAGTCTTACGATTGATGATCTTTGCGGAACATCACGCTCACGTGCGCTCGTAAATGCCCGCCAGGTTGCGATGTACCTCTGCCGTGAATTGACTGATCTCTCACTGCCGAAAATTGGTCAGACCTTCGGCGGGCGGGACCACACAACGGTTATGCATGCTGACCGCAAGATTCGCCAACTCATGGCCGAGCGCCGTTCCATTTATAACCAGGTCACAGAGTTGACCAACAGAATTCGGCAACAAGCCCGAAGCCAGGGGTAACGTCCGAAAAATCCCACTCCACACTTGGGGATAACCTTGGGGGTAAACCCCTCCTTGAGAGTTTCCTATGTGGGAAAGAGTGGCTACAGCTGGCTAAATACCTACTTCTCCACATTATCCACCGGTTTATCCACAACTAACAGGAAATAGTATTTCCCCTCTGACCTGCGGAAATACTACTTTTCCCCAGAATCCACACTCCCTACTCCTATTACTATCTCTCTATCTTTATAGATAAAGGATTTACCAGCACCAAGTTTTCTGGGGATGAACCCTCTCTACTGAACGAGTGTCAGGGTTAAAAGCTGAGATAGCCCTTTTAGTGGTGAGTAAGGGAAGATAGGTAACGTCTTTTTAGAGAGCGAGCGAAAAATGAGATTTGTAGTCGAGCGCGATGCGCTCTCCGATGGTGTGGCTTGGGTATCTCGATCACTCTCTTCTCGACCAATAATGCCCGTGTTACTTGGTGTTGTAATCGATGCACAAAAAAACGGCGTTCATCTTGCTGGTTATGATTTAGAAACTTCTGCAAAAGCAATAATCACTGCTGATGTAAAAGAAGAGGGAAGAGTTTTAGTATCTGGACGCCTTCTCTCTGATATCGCTAAATCTCTACCAAATAAACCAGTAACAATCTCATTAGATGGTAATCGAGTGAGTGTTATTTCTGGTTCTGCAAAATTTACACTTCCCACACTTCCAGTCAGCGACTATCCAACTCTTCCTGAATTACCTTCCGAGACAGGACGTCTGGCCGGTGAGTTATTTGCAGAGGCGGTACAT
>JBEGVX010000162.1:0-3044 GCA_041178105.1 Actinomycetota bacterium | reverse complement strand
GTTCACGGAAAGCTTGCTTATTACTTAAGCACTGAATTGTTCCCGCAAGTAGATGCGGTCTTCGAGCTTCATAGCGGTGGACGTGGACACCACTTCATCCCTTGCTCACACATGGTCTGGTCTACCGATGTAAAGCAACGTAAAAAAATGATCAATAGTATGAAGAGCTATAACACGACTCATCACATGGTCTTTCCAGAGCAGCCAGGTACCGACCCAACAACTCTTCTTCCTGGATTAGTTGAACGCCTGGGGAAAGAACTCGTGACAACGGAGCTTGGTGGTTCCGGAATAGCAACTTTTGAGAGCATCACCGCTGCAAAAGAAGGACTTCAAAATGGACTTCGTTATTTCAAGGTAATAAAAGGTGAGCCAAAAACTCGAGAAGAGCTGGGTAAATCTGCTCCAGTATTCCTCGACCTTCGCGGGTCTCGTTCATACCACTCAGCCACCCACGTTGGTTTATACGAAAACCTCAAAGGATGTGGCGACCAAGTTTCTGAAGGTGAAGTAATCGGGCTCATTCACGATATGGATCACCCTGATACTCCGGCGGCAGAGATTCGCGCAAAACAATCGGGAGTGATTGGTGTGATGCGTGGCTTCCCACGAGTGGGAATTGGCGATGTTGTTGCCGTTCTGGGTCCTGCCTATGCATCAACCGATGATTTCCCAGAGAATCCACATTAAAAGTTTTTTAACTCCCGATCAATAATTTCTAACATCTCTTCAAAACCTCCGGGAGCAAGCAAACTCTGCTGGGATTGGTAAGTGTTCTGCTCGTACGCTATTCGAGTAGGTACATATATATAGCCCGGTCCATTTGTCATATCAAGAAAGAGCAACATCAAACCTGGGTTTCGCCGCCGTAACTCTCGAGCCATCTCTAAATATGCCTCACCGCAGTGGGCTACAACGACCGCATCCCCCAAGCGCCAGAACCAAATGGGGTGGAGGACCGTGCCATCGCCTTGAACATAATCAATTCGCATCTCAAATTGTTTCCGGATACGGAAATTCAAAAAAGTTTCATTCGCAGTTACCGGTGCCCACTGTTGCCTCATCTGTTCTTCACTCAGCAACTCTTTATGTCGCAATTTTGCCAATACTTTCTCCGCTTTGAATTGTGAATTTGGCTGAACTTGAACTGCGTTCCAACCACCTAAATTGGTACCTGATTTAATTACCTCAGTAAATCGATATTCGGTTGCTGGCGGCAACATCCCAGCAAGTGTGGCCAAAGTCGAATAACCAAGCATCTCGCCATTCTTATCTGCTACAGCAACATCATCCGCATACTGAATTTTTGGCGCGACATTCCCACATGCTCCTAACAAGAAGAGCATCGGGGCTCCCGTTGCGTTCTCCACTATCTCCCGAGCTTTACCAACATAATCTGGGCTAATGAGTGAACTTCCCCAACCGACAGAGGTTGGGTGACATCCATAATTTACGAGTGTCGCGACTGCTTTACCCGAAAAATCCGTAACCCGACCAACAACTAACGTGTCATCTGGTTCCAGCTCAGGATTAAAACCAACAACAATCTGATCGCCTACGGGAAGATCGCGAACTGTTCCAAGCGAACAATTCCCGTAAGCCCAGGTGATATCCACTTCTCGCACACTCTGTTGCGCCTTGCGACATATTTCTATAACGGAAGAGATTGTCTTCTCGATAAAAGCAGGAACAAATTCTTTTCCTTCACGGAGCGCTTCGTGAATGCAAAATGGTGGACCCTTGTGCGTTTGACTGAGATTTACTAAGAGATCATCAATCTCAATGCCAAGTTCTCGAACTACTCGACCACGAAAATTCACCGCATCGCATTCGTGACAGCCAATCCACCCAATATCTAGCCCAACGAGAAACCTCGTCCGTTCGCCAAGTAGCGCCACAGCGGTTGCAGTTAGCGGGCGATGCACGCCCGTTGAGAGCGCGCTTGAACTCTTTCCCCAAGGATTAGCGGAGATGCCAACTGGAGGCGTGATGTCTGCTTGTGCGACACCAAGACTGATTCGGGTAAGTGCAGATTTCACCCGATCAACGCTAGGTCGCGTCGACATCGCTGAAATTACCTAACTATCTTTGGCAAACGTCCGATAGCCGCAGAAACTTCATCAGTAATTAGCTCCAAGGCACCCTCTTGAAGAAGTGTTTGCCATGCTTGATAGCGAAGTCGTCGATACGCCTCTGGCGTTGGCAGATACATATACCCAGGGCCATTGGTGCAGTTAAGAACAAAGATGACTCGATCAGGGTGGCGACGGCGAAGTTCCATTTGGAAATAGGAATATGCCTCTCCGGGTTGGCCAACGATTACCGCATCGCCCCATTGCCAAATCCATACTGGATGCGTTGCTCGCCCACCTTCTAATACATATCCCGCGCGCAGCTTCATCGCTCGATTAATACGAGTTTCCCGAGCTCCCTCTTCGACATCTTTCCAGCGTTCGCGGAGATCTTCGATTGTTGGCAACTTCTGAAGTGGCACCTCTATATCAAGTCGCGTTGCATTGGTGATGCTCGGCGCAACGTTATCTATCTCTTCCCAGTCGCCAAGGAGCGCACCAGATTCAACCGCTTCCAGAAAACGCATTTTTTTTCCCGAGGTAATCATCTTCTCTAACGTGGCAAGAGCTGCATAACCAAGGATTCGCCCATTCTTATCGGCAACTTCGGTATCACCAGAATTACCATCTCTTGGCGCTAAATCACCAGATGCGCCTTGAAGAAAGAGCATTGGCGCTCCCGTTTTCCCCTGCACGATATCTCGAGCCTCGCCAACAAAGTCTGGCGAAACTTTGCTGTTCTTCCAAGCAAGGGTTGTTGGGTGGCAGGCATAGTTGACGATGCTGCCAATAATTTTTCCACTCTTATCGCAAAGGCGACCAACAGTGAGCGTGTCATCTGCTGGCTCTCCTGGATTAAAACCCACAATATCTATCTCGCCACAGGGCAACTCACGATTAATTGCAAGATCACACTTACCGTATGACCAAGTTATCGTCGCATCAATTGCGCTACTTGCCGCCTCTTTACAT
>JBEGVX010000161.1:0-5043 GCA_041178105.1 Actinomycetota bacterium | reverse complement strand
GGCGAACTAACGATTAAGCCCAGTGATGAGGACCATCAAATATTAGTTAGCGAATTCCGCAATGAATACCTAGAAAGCATTGCTGAACTAAATGAAAATCGATTTGCCACAGGACTTTTTGTTCCCATCATCCCGTTCTCTTCTGCCCTGAGGCTTGGCCATCTTGAATTAATTCAATATCTCAGAGAAGTTATTGAGAGCTAACCCTTATCTTGGCCAAAGTTCGGTTAACAACGAGTGAGTTTCGTGAAGCATCTGTGATAAAACTTTAGTACCGCCGATCACTGGCATAAAATTTGAATCTCCGCGCCAACGAGGGACCACATGTTGGTGAAAATGGTCGGGTATCCCAGCTCCAGCAATCGGGCCCTGATTCATACCAATGTTGAAATTCACATCTGAATTAACTGCGCGCAACGCTTGCATACTCGATTTCGTCAACCATGCCACTTCGTGGGTTTCATCCTCTGTCAGTTCTAAATACTCCCTAACGTGGCGAAATGTGCAGATAAGGATGTGGCCAGGGTTGTAGGGATATTTATTAAGTACTGCGTATGAAAACTTTCCTCTAGCGAGGATAAATGATTCTGTATCAGAGACTTTAGGAATATGACAGAACGGGCACGCATAGTCGCCGCTGCTTAACTTATCGATGTACTCTTTTCGAAATGGAGTCCAAATACGCTCCCAATGGTCAGATTCCTTGCCCATCTCACACCTGAATTCGAGTATCGACGGCGTTTTTTATCTCTGCGATTGCTTCTGCGATAGGTATTCCATTTTTTTGTTCACCACTCCTATATCGAATAGAGATTGCACCAGCCTGCTGATCAACTTCGCCAGCAATTACCATAAAAGGAATCTTCTCTAATTGCGCATTGCGAATCTTTTTCTGCATTCGGTCGTCGCTGCTATCCACCTCAACTCGCATTCCTGCCCGACGCATAGTTGCTGCAATCTCTTCTAGGTAAGGTAAGAACGTTTCTGCAACTGGTATCGCTCGAACTTGCACAGGCGCCAACCAAGGTGGGAATGCCCCTGCGTAATGCTCTGTGAGAACACCAAAAAACCTCTCAATAGAACCAAATAGAGCGCGATGAATCATTACTGGTCGAGCTCTTGAGCCATCCGGTGCCACATACTCCAGGTCAAAACGGGTGGGTAATTGGAAATCGACTTGAATCGTCGACATCTGCCAGGTTCTTCCAATGGCATCTTTCGCTTGAACCGATATTTTCGGACCATAGAAAGCAGCTCCGCCTTCATCGAGAACGAGTTCCAGATTCTGACGTTGCGCGGCTTCCCGAAGTTTTTCTGTTGCTATCGCCCAATCACGGTCGTTGCCGACAAACTTCTCATCATTGCGAGTGGAAAGTTCAAGATAAAAATCTGTGAGCCCATAATCTCTTAGCAGATTTAAGACGAAGGTTAACAAGCTATCTAATTCCTCAGGCATTTGCTCTGGCGTGCAGTAAATGTGTGCATCATCCTGTGTAAAACCGCGAGCGCGAGTGAGCCCTTGAATAACTCCCGACTTTTCGTAGCGGTACACCGTTCCGAATTCAAATAAACGTAAGGGAAGCTCTCGATATGAACGACCGCTTGAACGGTAAATCAAATTATGGAAAGGGCAATTCATGGGTTTCATGTAATAGGAGGCGCCGGCACGCTTAATGCTGCCATCGGCATTTCTTTCCTCATCAAGCACCATGGGTGGATACATGCCTTCGGCATACCATTCAAGATGGCCCGAAGTTTCAAAGAGCGCAGCTTTTGTTAAATGTGGCGAATAGACGAATTGATAATTCTCTTCTTCATGGCGTTTGCGCGAGTAATCTTCCATAGCGCGTCGAATGATTCCGCCCTTTGGATGAAATACCGCTAAGCCAGAACCAATCTCTTCAGGGAAGGAGAAGAGATCAAGCTCTACTCCTAATCTCCGATGATCGCGCTTCTCCGCCTCTTCGAGGAATGAAAGATGTTGATCTAGCTCTTCCTGGCTTGGCCATGCAGTCCCATAGATACGTTGCAGCATGGGATTTTTTTCAGAGCCTCGCCAGTAAGCGCCAGATGAACGCATTAATTTGACGGCGGGGATTAATTTCGTCGTCGGCAGATGAGGGCCTCGGCATAAATCTTTCCAGGCAATTTCCCCCTCACGATTTAAATTGTCGTAAATCGTTAGCTCACCACCACCGACTTCCACCGAGGACTCATCGGAAGCATCGGATTTGATAGCGATCAATTCGCACTTAAAAGGTTCGTGAGCGAGTTCTGTCAGAGCTTCTTTCTCAGTGACAACTCTTCGTCTAAACCGTTGATTAGCTTTGATGATTTTGGCCATCTCTTTTTCGAGCGCTTGCAAATCATCTGGGGTGAAGGGACGGGTGGAGTCGAAGTCGTAATAGAAACCATCTTTGATTGGCGGACCAATTCCTAGGCGGGTATCCGGAAAGAGACCCTGCACAGCTTGGGCAAGAACGTGCGCACTGGAATGTCGAAGAATGGCCAATCCGTCAGGAGAGGAAATTAATACCGTTTCCACTACATCGCCTTCAAGCAAAATTGTGTTTATATCCTTTAATTCGCCATTCACGCGAAGAGCGATGACATCTGGACGATCCTTGAAGAGTTCGCCGGTGTACTTCTCAATTCGCACGTTAATACGCGCG
Organism: Actinomycetota bacterium; assembly: GCA_041178105.1. Taxonomy (GTDB): domain Bacteria; phylum Actinomycetota; class Actinomycetes; order Nanopelagicales; family Nanopelagicaceae; genus IMCC26077. The sequence goes on along the minus strand of JBEGVX010000161.1, from coordinate 2,371 downwards.
CCATCAAGTGTGATTGTCAGCTCCGACATAAATCTAAGCCTATCGCTTGCTCGTTCTCCGGCGGCTTATTGCTGGTGCTTTACGCGAAATTCCGTCGTATCGCGAAGAGTGCGAAAACTACGAGAGCCACAATCACTATTCCAATCGCTACGTAGAGCCATTTCTTGCCGCGTGGGAGGGCTTTTTGTGCAGCTGATATCGCAAGCATTTTCGTTTTAATCAGAGCGCGATCAGCCCATGCAAATTCAGAGGCAAGAATGCCAAGCCCTGCAAAAATGATGAGCCAGCCTGGTCCAGGAGTAATCAGAAAAATTGCCCCTAAAACTGTAATTGTTCCACCAAGTACCGCCACGCCAATCCGCCAAGCCAACTCCCCTGCTGGGGTGGTCTTTGCTCGAGCGCGGAATCTCTTGATCACGGGTTAAGGTTACTCGCGAGAGACCCCTTATAAGAAGTGGCGAGATCCTCAACCTTGCCCGCTATCTTGAACTTCCTCCCATTTATCTCCGATACTGGCTGGACGCTGCGCAGGCTCGAAATCAGCGCTACCGACTCACATCGCTGGAGCTCTTCGAAGGTCAATTCACGTTCTGCGAGCAATCCCCATTCGACCAGCAGCTCACGGGTAATTCCAGGTAATGGCCCTGCAGATAGTGGAGGCGTGACCCATCGCCCACCAAGTAACGCAACCACATTTGCTGTGCTTGCCTCCATCACCATATCTTGCGTATTAAAGAGGAGCGCATCGTCTGCGTTGCGCTCTTGGGCATAGCGATACGCCAGTAGATACTCCCCATACGAGGTGGACTTAATTTTTTGTAGCGGGGACTTGGCATTAAATGGGTGCGGATAGCTCACCAATCTCGCAGGCTCGCTCCACTCTTTATATTCCTGATGGGAAATGAGAAAAGTTCCCGACCCGGAGAGGGTAATCCGCATCCGCCCCAAAGTAATCTCTCGTGTGCTCTGCAGTAAGGATGTAACAGCTACCGCTATCGCATCTTCTGTCGGTGAATTAATGCCCAAACTTTGGGCTCCTAAACGGAGCCTGGCGATATGTCGGTCCAACGCAACTGCTTTTGCTCCTATCGTGAGGACAGTCTCAAAGACACCCTCGCCTAATAAGAAAGAGCGATCGTGGATCGGCAAGGTAGCGCCAACCTGATGCTCGTCAATTAATCGATCATTGATCCAGATCATCGTTGAATTTCTCTCTCGCGAATGATTGATAGTAATCGACTAGCCTTTAATTCCGTCTCCGCCCACTCCAATTCGGGCTCTGAGCCCCAAGTTATTCCCGCACCTGTGCCAAATTTGAGAAGTGCGCCATCTGTCTCATGCTCGATCCAAAAAGTTCGTATTCCAACCGCAAGTTCTGCTCGATCCCCCTGCACCCAACCGATCGCTCCGCAATAGGGACCACGTCGCGCAACTTCTAATCGACTAATTAACTGGCGAGCAGATGATTTAGGTGCGCCACTAATTGAACCCGCTGGCAATAGCGAATCGAAAATTTCTGCCCAGGAAATATCTGCCTTGAGCTCACCTTGGACATCAGAAACAAGATGCACCAAACCCGGATGCTCTTCAACGGCAAGAAGTCGAGGAGTGTGGATGCTGCCTGTTTTACAGATTGAACCAAAATCATGGCGAACCAAATCAACAATCATCACATTCTCAGCGTGATCTTTCTCAAGAAAGCCATTGCGCTTCTTTGCAGTTCCTTTGATCGGGCTGGAAGTGATCAGATCTCCTTCGCGGCGAAGTAAGAGCTCTGGAGAGGCCGAGGAGATTGATAATTTTGGTAATTCGATTGAGGTTAGAAATGGGGCTGGATTGCCCGATAACAACTTGGGAAAAATAGCGAGCAGGTTTGAATTGACACTTTTCGTTGAAAGCACCCGACAGAGATTGATTTGGTAAACCTCGCCGCGTGCTATTGCTTCACGAACCTCTTGAACAGCGTCGAGATACTGACTCTGTGAAAGTGAACTGATCCACTCATCTTCAGGTGGAGACCAAATTTGCATTTGTTCTCTTACGTACGCCAAGAACGCCTCCTCTTGATCGTGGCGTACATCTGCGAAGCGGGCGAATGTGTGTGCACCCTCGTAGGTGCTAATCACTGCCCAAAAATTGCCATCACTGATCGAAGCAGGGTCTTCTGATATCTCAACTAATTCGCGCGCCCACAGCCCTCCGCGATAAAAACCCGGTTCCATGCTCCCCACCGTAGCCCAGCGCCTGGACCCATGACGGGTTCGCCCTACCCCCTACCCCTGCGGTAGATTTCGCCCTGCAGAAATGCGGATGTAGCGCAGTTGGTAGCGCATCACCTTGCCAAGGTGAATGTCGCGGGTTCGAGTCCCGT
>JBEGVX010000160.1:0-6633 GCA_041178105.1 Actinomycetota bacterium | reverse complement strand
ATTAATTCTGTGCCATGGAGCAAACGTGGGTCGTTTTTAAGTACTTGAACCAGCCCGCGATTTATCTCTCTGAGGCCAATCATGCTTGAAAGAAGGGTGGATTTCCCGGCGCCGTTTCGCCCCATGACGGCTACTACCTCACCTGCGCGAACGGAAAGCGAGATTTCTTGTAGCGCAATTTTTTGCCCATAACGAATATGCAAATCTTCAATCTCAAGAATAACTTTTGCAGAATCACTTACAGATACCTGTGGTGATGGGGGAGTTATCTGTTGAGCAAGATGTCCTATTCCTCGTCGGGCATCGCGCACAGTCATTGGAACGTGATCGCTTTTGAGTGCCCGCGAAAGCTGGATGATAGGTGGCGCCAAGAGGGAGTCTTTAAGAATTTCTTCTGGCAAGCCGACGGAAACTTGATTTTGATCTTGAACATATATGACGCGATCTACAAATTGCAGAACGCGCTCTAACTTATGCTCTGCAACAATCACCGTTAAGCCAAGATCGTGAACTAGTCGAGAGAGAGTGGCAAGGACCTCTTCAGCGGCAATTGGATCGAGAGCGCTGGTGGGTTCGTCTAGTAAGAGAATTTTGGGGTTCATCGTGAGAACAGAGGCGATAGCAACGCGCTGTTGTTCTCCTCCACTTAAGGAGGATAAATTCCTATTTCGCAAAGGAGCAAGTGCGAGTAAATCTAAAGTATCTTCAACGCGTTTTCGCATTACTTCTGGAGCAATACCCAGCGACTCCATTCCAAAAACTAGCTCTTCTTCCACGGTGTCCGTGACAAAACCAAGCGCAGGATTTTGGCCGACGATAGCGATGAGATCGACCAGATCACGCGGCTTTTGCAACGCAGTATCTCGACCATCAATACTTATCGTGCCCGAGAATATTCCTCCTGTGTGATGCGGAACTAATCCATTCATTAACTTCAATAGCGTGGATTTTCCAACCCCTGTATCGCCCATTATGAGAACGAATTCTCCTTCGGGAACTTCAAAAGATAAATTCTCAAAAATTGTTCGCTGTACGTAAGGGTAAATTAAAGTGACATTATCAAAATTAATCATGCGCGCTGCCGTCCTGAGGTGACAAAGAGGGGCGCTACGCAGGCAAATAAAAGTGCAAGAGCAAGTAGGGCATTAAATGTTTGTGTCGCGCTGATCGTGAGGAGAATTGCACCCAACGATGCGGTTATGACTATGAGCTCTTCTTTGCGCCAGGGGATTGGTCGGTACTTGCTTCGGGAATTGGCTTTGTTACCCAAAGTAAAACCTAACCCAAGTGCTCCTAGAGAGATAAATAAAGTAATTTGATATTTTGCACCAATAAGCATTTGTAAGATGGAAAGTAAGAGCGTTCCTGTGCCAAATAAGATAATGAAAGTCGTTAGCAGACCTGACTTAGTCTGTGATTTAGCAGCTTTGTTGCTGTAACCATAACCACGAGCCTCCATAGATTCTGCCAAAATGAGGGCACGCTCCAGGGCCTCTTCGAAAAGTGGAATAACACTTCTTTTGAAACTAAAGCGCTTGGTATCGCCCCGCATTCTTCGAGCATCTCGGATTCGCTGCACGCTCATCGCAAAGTGCGGTATGAGCGTTGTGGCAATTATTAAAGCGACCCCGGCTTCGTGCAGAATGCCTGGCAACGATCGGAGCGTCTGTTTCGGATTGGCAAGTGAACTTGCACCGGCCAAAGTAACCACCAGCGCAAAAATAATTAAGGACTCCAGCAGGACAAATCGCAAGCGTTCTGCAGTTACATCGCCACCGAGGAAGATTCCTGCCAGCCACTCAGGAAGTTGTACTCGAGGCAGAGTAAAGAGAATCTTTCCTTGTCCTGGAACGCTAAAGAGAATCGCAATGATCATGCGAATCAACAGCGTTACGCAGGCAATTTTGATTCCTATTGTGAGAGCCGATGCCCAAGGATCTTTTGAACGACGCGAGAACGTGACAATCATGGTTGCTGTGATGATGATTAATATCAACCAAATATTTACCGTTCGGCTGGTGGCAATGGCAAGACTGATTCCCCAAAACCACCATGCCAACGGATGCAGAGTTCTCACGTCGCTCTATTTACTTCTTCTTTAGCGATTCGGGGATAGCAATTGGGTCGGCTCCACAATCTTTGCTTGGAAAGCCATTGATTCCGCAAATGAATCCACCTTCTCCGGCGCGGACCGAGGCAACTTTGTTAAGTACCTCAAGGCCCGTGGCGTTGCTCGGCACTGATACGCAACCGCTTGAAGCTTGCGGCGCGCTATCTCCCTCTGGATAGATAACGGGATCACCAAATTCGATAACAAATCCGATCCGTTTTTCGCCATCTGTTGATTGAGTTTGGCTACAAAGAGTTGCGAAGTCAGGTTGCATCGATGGCGCCGCAGGATCTACTGCTCCCTCTGCGGAGAAGGTGTAGTTCCATCCTTCAACAGAGCCATCTGCAGGTTGAGTTGTTGCAGGGCCTTCCATCGCGGTATTCCAGCTTTTGCCATCTTCGCTGCTTTGGGAGTATCCCCAGTAGCGATAGCCAACCGCGGCGGCGCTAGCGCTCTCTGAGGTTTCGGTATTTGTGCTTTCCGCTGAAGTTTCTGCGGTGGATGAGCATCCGGATATCACTAATGACGTTGCGAAGAGAGTTAGACATATAAATAACGAGCGAGATTTACTCACAAGATTGAGCATCACACGGATCCTTTCAAGAAAGGGTCCACAAGGCTTTGACAGAGATAGCGCTAAACGAAAGTCACTATCGTTGCCGCCCCGCAAACCACGACGGGTGTTTTGGCGTAATCCAACGAGTGGGTAATCCGACTTATCTTCGTAAGTTTGAGTACGAAGAATCACGGTTGCGGGTCAGCGCCGGAATGTCACCGGACTTCCCCCACATCGAAGGATGTATTGAGTTGTATGTACAGCAGCGTGAGCATAACCCTCAGGAGGTTGCAATAGCGAGGGCATTGGGTACTGTTTCGCCATGGAATATCGACGACTTGGCCGTTCAGGCATGTATGTATCAGAAATCTCTTACGGAAACTGGATAACCCATGGTTCTCAGGTAGCGGCAGAAGAGGCGATTAAGTGTGTTCGCGCTGCCTTCGATGCGGGAATTACCACCTTTGACACCGCCGATGTGTATGCCGGAACTAAAGCTGAGTCGGTACTAGGAAGAGCGCTCAAGGGAGTAAAACGAGAATCCTATGAACTCTTCACAAAAGTGTATTGGCCAACTGGCCCAGGCAAGAACGATCGCGGTTTATCACGTAAACACATTATGGAATCGGTTCATGCATCTTTAAAGCGACTTCAGACCGATCACATCGATCTCTATCAGGCACATAGATTTGATTACGAAACACCCTTAGAAGAAACCTTGCGAGCATTTGACGATCTAATTCGACAAGGCAAAGTGAATTACATCGGCTTTTCTCAATGGCGCGCGAGTGAAATCCAAGCCGCTCTCACTATTCAAAAAGAACTTGGCTTCGACCGGTTTGTCTCAAGTCAGCCTCAATATTCGATGTTGTGGCGAGTCATCGAGGCAGAAGTAGTTCCACTCTCTGAGCGAGAGGGAATTGGACAGATAGTGTGGTCACCGGTTGCACAAGGAGTGCTCTCTGGCAAGTACCTTCCCGGCAAGAAACCACCAGCCGGATCGCGTGCAACGGATAAGAAGAGTGGCGCTGCGATGATTTCGCGCTGGATGAATGATGACATTTTGCGTGAAGTCGCGAAACTGCAACCAATCGCAAATGACCTTGGATTAACGATGGCTCAATTAGCTATCGCGTGGGTCTTGCAGAACCCTAATGTTTCGAGCGCCATCATTGGTGCTTCGAAAGCAAAACAGGTCAAGGAGAATGTCAAAGCCGCTGGAGTGAAACTTAGCGACGATGTCATGCGCGCAATAGATAGAGCAATCGGCCCAATTGCAGAGCGGGATCCTGCTAAGGACGTTAGCCCAAACCCGCGCCCTTAATTATCTAAATCTGTTTAGATAAGTTTCGTTCCACGTTTGACTTGTGGTGCTGGTGTGCGCAGCCTCCTGATTTGAGTTGAGCGCATCCATGCATACATCGTCACGCCTTTTACACTTTCATTTGGATACTTCGCCGCGGAAGCCTTTTTGATTTGACGTCCCATCCACACTCCATCGAGCACCGAAATCAAGACCACCACATACATCACAAGCGTTGCGAGAACTTTGATAGTGACGCTTGGCATTGCCGTGAATATTAAAACGACCATTAGCAGGGGTAAGAAAAATTCCGCAATCGACCAACGGGAATCGACATAGTCGCGCGCAAATTTTCGAACAGGCCCCTTGTCACGCTTTGGTAGCGCACGCTCATCACCTTGGAGGTAGAGCTGGCGCATCTCCATTCGTCGTCGACGGGCATTCTCGCGCTCTGCTTTCTTGGCCTCTTTCGTAGCTGCAGGCGCTAACGCGGGGGTAATTTTTTTTGCGTTACGTTTTGGCGTCGGCCTATTCTTCTTTTCGTCGCTCATTTTTTCGTGGCTCTCCCGTTCTTCTCTCTTTTAGGTAAGACTCAACATGCGATCAAGGGCGATGCGGGCAAAATGCGCGGTCCGCTCGGGGACTTTAATCTCGTTCACAACCCTGCCCTCTAGTAAGGATTCCATCGACCACACTAGATGAGGCAAATCTATTCGATTCATCGTCGAGCAATAGCAGACTGATTTGTCTAGGAAAACTATTTGCTTATCTTTATTCTGTTCGGCGAGGCGTTTTACAAGGTTGAGTTCGGTACCAATCGCCCATTTACTGCCCGCCGGCGCGCTACTTACTGTTTTAATGATCTGCTCTGTGGAACCGATGATGTCTGCATTAAGAGCTACCTCATGTTGACACTCAGGGTGAACGATTACTTGCACATCTTGAATTCTCGAACGCACATCTTTAATGGATTCGAGAGAAAAGCGCGCATGTACCGAGCAATGACCTCGCCAAAGAATCATTTTTGCGTTTTTTATTTCTTTGTCAGTCAAACCGCCGCGAGGTTTCCATGGATTCCAAACAACGCAATCTTCAAGTGTTAATCCCAGCTGAAGTACAGCGGTATTTCGCCCAAGATGTTGATCGGGAAGAAAGAGCACTCGCTCCCCTTGGGAGAAGGCCCAGGTGAGTGTGGTCTGGGCATTCGATGAAGTGCAAACGGTGCCACCATGTTCACCAGTGAAGGCTTTAATGGCAGCGGATGAGTTCATATAAGTAACGGGGATGGTTGATTGACTTACTCCCAATTCACTGAGCACTGCCCAACACTCGGCAACTTGTTCATAGTTAGCCATATCCGCCATGGAGCAGCCGGCAGCTAGGTCGGGGAGAATCACATGTTGGGAAGGGGCAGTGAGAATATCCGCGCTCTCGGCCATGAAATGTACGCCGCAGAATATGATGTAAGGCGCATCAGGGCGCGCAGCAGCATCGCGAGCTAATTTAAATGAATCTCCGGTGACATCAGCGAATTCAATGACCTCATCTCGCTGATAGTGATGTCCAAGGACGAAAACTTGATCTCCCAAAGCTTTTCGGGCGCGCTGAGCACGCTCTCGCAACGTTGGATCGCTGGGCGTGGGAAGTTCTCCAGGGCAGGAAACTCCGCGCTCGCTCGACAGGTCAACGCCCTGTCCAAGTAAGAGAAGATCAGTGATGCCCATAGCCGTATCCTCGCAGGTTTTCGAGAAACAGGCGCGAAACCTCCGGCTGGGAAGTTTTAGAGCGCGCTTGGCGTTCCATGCTGTGGCAGGATTAGGGAACAAGTAGGTTAAAAAGCATGAAAGGAAGTCCGACAATGAGCGCTGAGGTCACCACTTCCGCCACTTCAGATGGCGTTGTTCTCTCCGACAAGGCCGCAACCAAGGTCAAAGCGCTTCTCGAGCAAGAGGGGCGAGATGACCTGCGCCTTCGCATTGCTGTGCAACCCGGTGGTTGCTCCGGTCTTCGTTACCAACTTTATTTCGATGATCGCTCTCTTGATGGCGACATTTTAAAAGACTTCGGCGGCGTCGAGGTAGTTACCGACAAAATGAGTTCGCCATACCTCATGGGCGCGACGATTGATTTTGTTGACACCATCGAGAAACAAGGTTTTACGATTGATAACCCAAATGCGGGTGGCAGCTGCGCGTGCGGTGACTCTTTCCATTAATTCCAAGTCATTGCTCCCAGACGTACTTACTTTAAAATGAAAATTGCAGTCACTGGTTCGGTGGCAACGGATTACATGATGAGTTTTCCTGGGAAGATTGCCGACTCTATTGTTGTTGATTCTTTGGAGAAAATTTCGCTCTCTTTTCTTGTAAACAACCTTGAAGTTCGTCGAGGTGGAACGGGAGCAAATATCTCTTTTGGAATGGGAGTCCTTGGCGGTTCTCCCGTTCTGATTGGCGCCGTTGGTGAGGACTTCACCGACTACAACTCGTGGCTCACCCGTCATGGGGTCGACACATCAGAGCTATACATTTCACAGACCCAACTCACTGCTCGATTCACGGTGACTACCGATGAAGCTCACAATCAAATAGCTTCCTTCTATCCGGGGGCAATGAGCGAGGCTCGCAATATTGAATTAGGTCCTATTTTTGAGAGACGAAATGG
>JBEGVX010000159.1:0-3163 GCA_041178105.1 Actinomycetota bacterium | reverse complement strand
CTTATATTCGCTTGGCGTGAATAACTTAATTGGGGAATTTTGATTGGCTGCTTTTCCATTTTCGCCAATCCAAAAAAGGTCGCTGGTGACGTAGGAGGCAAAGTTGGTATCAGTATTGGATATGTCAGAGAGTCTTCTATCTGAACTATTTGTGACAAATCCAGAGAAGATGGTGGGGTTGTTATTGCTAAATGTTTTTAATCTTTCGTTGTAAGTTTCCTGTGAGATAAAACCTAGACCATGCCCAAGCTCATGAAGCACTGCAGTAACAAAGTCGTACTGTCGAACGCCAGGTTTAGCATCTTGTCCAAAGTACCAACTGACATAGAGTGAATTTGAATTAAAGCGCGCTGTAATTTCAGGGTTTAGATCATCTAAATCTTTTTTATCTCGATTGATTGCATTAGCTAACGCCGCTGGGTACCAGAGTTTCTTCTCTGGAGCGCCAGCAAAATCCTGGAAGTAACCGCCGCCACGTGCACCGCCAGGGCGTGCGCTACCGAGAATTCCTGGTTCCAGTGGCGACCAATATGCCTCAACATCGATGGGCACTGGTGAAGGAAAGAGGTAAGACCAAATTTTTGTCGCTCTTAAAAATGCTTTTTTTGCATCCTCTGGCCATTGTTGTCGAGATTCTGAGATAAACGTGACGTTGAAAGTGGAGAGAACATCGCGACCAGTATCGTCGAAGGTGATTGTTGAGGGACCTTGGTTTGGACTTGATCCAACATATGTAACGTCCCAGTTTCCGGGGATTGAGCGGACAGTTAGCCCAAGCGCTGGCGAGGTGAGTGACGCTGGTGCGAGCCAACTCGATATGACTAAAAGGAGCGTAGCGCCTAGGCTTTTTAACCTCACAGGAAGACGGTAGCAGGCAGACAGTAACTCTTACATTGGGGGTGGCGGGTGGAACGAAGTCGTCAGGCTTTTGAGCGAGCAAATCGCGAGTTCGAACAACCCAAAACTGAGCCCACCTTGGATGATTTGCGCAGCGATCTTGCGAGAGCTATCGGAGATTTTGCCAACCAAAACTTTGCTGACAGATATGGACCACTAGTTGGTTCAGTTGTAGAGAACTCCGCCGAGAAAATATTACGAGATTTTGAGATTAACGGCATTAAGGCAAAGAACGAAGCAGAGTTTGTTCTGGGTGAATTAATGGATCGGATAATTCGTGGGATCAGTAAATAATTTAATCTTGGTAATTGTTGCTGCCATCGTCATTATTATCACGATGAGTCGATTGTAAATTTTTAGTAAACGAGCGCTTTAACGTCTTGTCCAAGAATGTCTGCGACAAATGAGCTTGCACCAGAAATTTCTACGCCTGGAAGTAATAATTCTTGGGTGATACTGCGCCGTTTAGCGCATTGTGTGCAAACTTTGATTGTCCCAGATTCAAGTATCTGATCACGTAAATCAGAGAGCGCAGCTGCGTGCTCGAGAGTGAACTCTTCTGCTTTGCCTGGAACGGCAAACCATGTTGCATCACCAGTAAGCCAGAGGATTACTTTGACGCCACTTGCTAGAGCGGTTGCAGCTACCGTAAATCCTTGGGAGCAGCGCTCAGCCGACTCTTGTCCAACTGTCACTTTAATTACGAGCGTATTTTCAGCCATGAAGGGAATCTACACGGAAAAACGGAGTTTGCCCGTACCCTTTTCCTTGTGATTGCCCAATGATTCTCGACTTGATTTTCACAGGAGTGCTAGTGGCATTCGCGTTCCTGATCTCCCTGTTCTTGCTTGGTCGCTCTGGACGGGCGTTGCGCAAGTTCCAACGCGAAAAATCAGGTGATATTTTGCGAAGAAAACTCATTTCTCGGAACCAAGTGCGAAAGTTAGGTGAATAAAAATGGCTTTTACAATCCCGGATGGATTACACCAAGATTTATACCCACTTGCGTGGTTGGTGGGAACCTGGCGCGGCAAAGGCCAAGGTGAATACCCGAACACTTCACCATTTACTTTCGAGCAAGAAGTCACCTTTAACCACGATGGTCGCCCATTTCTCACATATTTCTCACGCTCTTGGTTAGTGGAGGATGGTAAGGAAGAGCTCACCCCAGCCGCACAAGAGACAGGTTTCTGGCGAGTCAAACCAAATAACACCCTTGAGGTAATTCTTTCGCATAACACTGGAATTGCAGAGGGATGGGTTGGTCGCTTTGATGTTGCGAAAATTCAACTTGTGATGGACCAGGGTTATAGCGCTCCTTCAGCGAAGATTGTCACGGGAGGCACTCGGCTTTATGGCTTAGTTGAGGGAGAACTCTTTTATGCCTATGACATGGAGACCCAGAATCACGAATTACAGGCGCATGTGTGGTCAACGATGGAGCGTGTATTGACTTGAGTGCGAGTGGGCCGCTACCTCTTGCCGAAATCATCCGCAATTACATGGTTGAGTCGGCACACTACGGTCATTTAATTATCTTAGATAGCGTTGCATCTGAAAAATTAATTGTGGGTAATCCAGCTACACCAATCTTTCCTCGTTCATCGATTAAACCGATACAAGCACGTGCTTTGGTGAAATGCGGCTTAAATATTGAACCGCGATTACTCGCTTTAGTAATAGCGAGCCATTCAGGATCTATTGAACATATTGCTGGCGTACGTGAATTGCTATCTCAATATTCTTTAAGTGAGAGTAATCTGCAATGCGCACTAGATCTTCCACTGGGTGAAGTTGAGCGAAAACTTTGGGGAGAGAGACCCCCAGCGAGAATTGCGATGAATTGCAGCGGAAAGCATGCGGGGATGCTCGCTACTTGTGTTATTAACGGTTGGGATACCTCTAATTATTTGCAGATGGACCATCCGGTGCAGATTGCAATTAAAAACGAGATAGAAGTTTCTTCCGGAAGCAAAAGCTTTAACGATACATTTGATGGTTGTGGTGCACCACTCTTTGGAATCCCACTTCGCGCGCTCGCGCATGCAATTCGAAGTGTCGTTGAAGATAATGATGCTGCATCGCACGCAGTTGTTAAGGCAATGACAACTTTTCCAGAGATGGTTGCCGGAAGTAGACGACTTTCGACTCATTGGATGCGCGCAGTTCCAGGCTTAATTATGAAAGAGGGCGCAGAGGGAGTTCATATCGCTGCGCAATCTGGAAAGGGTGTTGTCGCCTTCAAAGTGATAGATGGATCAATGCG
>JBEGVX010000158.1:0-3774 GCA_041178105.1 Actinomycetota bacterium | reverse complement strand
CGTCTTTAGCCGGATTGGCCACGGCCCGAACATTTCCCTTGAAATCTTCCTTTAATCCCACTTACAACATGGCAGTTAATCTTCTTGCCAGCACCACCTCTGCTATTTCACGAGAGTTACTTGGATCATCGTTCGCCCAGTATCAAGCGGATCATTCGGTGCATGGCTTAGAGCGTCAGGTTGCTCGCAATAAAGAATTTTTGCGAACACTGAAATCAGAAGTTGATTGCCATCTTGGGAATTTTCATGAGTATGCACAGATTCGGAATGATATAAAGAGATTAGAACGAGCTGGAAGCACTCCTAAAAAACGAGATCTACCGGAGGTTATTGAAACACTAGCTCAGGTTTCTCGCGGTGATGTTCTCTCCATAGGCAATCGCAGGCGAGGAGATATTGCGCTTGTAATCGAGAGAGGGCACGATCTTGCTAGACCTTTGGTGATGTATCTTGATAGAAAAGTTTCACGTATCTCTCCAGTAGATTGTCAGAATGGAGTGGAGAACTTAGGCCGCATCAAAGTGCCTGGTGGAACGGGACATAAGAACAGTCGGGACAAAACCCTGTGGATTGATGCATATAAAAAGAGCGGTTTGAAATCTCTCAATAAGAATCGGGATAACCCCGAATTTGAAGCTGAATTAAATGAACTTCGAAGTTCTATGCGAGCACATCCTTGCCATGATTGCCCTGATCGTGAAGAGCATGCTCGTATCGGAGAACGAATCGGCCGAATCGAACGAGAACTGGAAGATTTACAGATGAAAATTGAGGGGAGAACAAATGTTATTCCTCGCACGTTTGACAGATTATGCGCTGTGCTACGTGAGCTCGGGTATTTAGATGGTGACAAGGTAACAAATACTGGACAAATGCTCTCAAAAATTTACTCCGATGCCGATTTGGTATTAGCAGAAGCGATTAGACGGGATATTTTTAACGCTCTGGAGCCCATCGAATTGGTTGCGGTTCTATCACTTTTTGTCTACGAATCACGAAGCGACGAACCGCATAGACACCTTGCCAAGAATTCGAAAGTTGTCAGTTCAATGCATGCCCTTGAGAAGTTGTGGTTCGAGGTGAAATCCCTCGAACAGCGTAACTCTCTCCAAACAATGCGCGAACTCGATGGAGGAATGGCTGCAGCAATCTACAAATGGGCAAGCGGTGGAGATTTAGTCGAGACTTTGATTCTGGCTGAGCTACCAGCGGGAGATTTCGTTCGAATTGTGAAACAACTTATCGATTTATTAACCCAGATTTCTGAGGCTTCGGGAGAGTTGTCCAGCCGGGCACGAGAGGGAATCACTCTTTTGCGCCGAGGAGTAATCGCGTACTCAGAGGTGGTCGGATGATTCTCCTTCTTGATAGCGCCTCTCTTTGGTATCGGGCCTTCTATGGCATGCCAGACACGCTTCGATCACCAAGTGGGGAACCAGTCCAAGCAATCAGGGGCTTCTTAGATAGCGTGGCTCGCTTAACCTCTCATTACAAACCCAATCAAATTGTTGCCTGTCTCGATGGAGATTGGCGACCATCTTGGCGCACAGAACTGGTACCGCAATATAAAGCTGCTAGAGATGTGACCAGTGAAGATGCTGAAGTTCTTCAAGACGAAATAGATTTAGAAAGTCAAACGCCAATCATCCTGGATATCCTTGATGCTATTGGATTACCAGTCATTGGGATCGATGATTATGAGGCAGATGATGTCATCGCCACATTAGCTACTCGTGAAAAAAGCCCAATAGTGATTGCCACTGGCGATAGAGATCTTTTTCAATTGGCTGATGATGAGAAACCGATTTCGATTGCTTATCTTGCAAAAGGAATCTCTAGCCATGAACTTGTTGATTTAGAGTGGATTTCCAACCGATACGGAATACCAGGGGAGCGGTACGCGCTCATGGCCCTTCTTCGAGGGGATCCTTCAGATGGTCTCCCGGGAGTGCGAGGAATTGGCGAGAAAGGAGCAGCAAAAATTGTCAATCTTTTCGCTAGCGTCGAGGAAATTCTCCTTGCAGCCGAAGCGCAAGATGCTCAACTTGGTAGCGCTTTGGCAAAGAAGCTTCTTGAGGGGCGAGAGTACCTCCAGCGCGCCGAACCTGTTGTTACCTGTGTTCGCGATCTACGGTTACCAGCCTTCCCACCACAATTGCCATCCAAAATCTCAGATAAAAATAAGCTCAATGAGCTTATTGAACGATACGGAGTAGGTACCAGCGTCAACCGATTACTCGCTGCTCTATCGCTAGAGTGAGCAAGTGATTCGTGCAATCTGGGTCTTCGCACTAGGAGCTATGGCATCTGGTGGCTTTGCCCCGATAGCAAAATGGTGGTTATTTCCCGTTGCTCTGTCACTATTTATTTTCCATACGATTAATCAGCGGTTTCGCATACGGTTATTGCTCTCTTTCCTCTTTGCGTTCGGTTTTTTTGGGCCGATGCTTCATTGGTCGAGTAGTTTTGTTGGGTCTTTCCCATGGATTTTATTAACGGTAATGTCGTCACTCTTTTATCTCCCGCTCGCACTTGCATTGAAAGGCAAGAAATATCTTTGGATTGTTTTTCCCGCAGTTTGGGTAACCATCGAACTATTTCGAAGTAGGTTCCCTTTCGGAGGATTTGCCTGGGGGAGAGCTGGCTACCTCGCTGTTGATTCGCCATACTCCGAAACCTTGCCATATGTTGGGGTTGCAGGAGCATCTCTCCTATTCGCGTTATTAGCTGTAGCGCTTTACCAAATCATCAGTAATTTTCGACTTCATTGGATACCTATTGTTGTAGCGCTCTCTTTCATCCCTCAGTACCAAGCGCCTAGCGTGGGCTCAGTAACAATGGTCTCCATTCAAGGAAATGTTCCGAGACTTGGTTATGAAATAAACACTCAAGTGCGAAAAGTTTTTGAGAATCACGCAAATGAAACGCTACGCCAATCTCGATTAACGAGTGCTAACCCACCTGATGTGTACATCTGGCCCGAAGATGGAGCAGATATAGATCCATTAAAAACAGGCAGGGGAGAGATCTCTGCGCTCGTTTCCAGAGTGAATGCGCCGATTATTTTCGGATCAGTAGGGAAAGATAATCTCAATCGACCTGTTAACCTCTCTATTCTCTGGCGCGATGGCGGAGCTGCTTCGATATACCAAAAACAGCACTTGGCACCGTTCGGGGAGTACATTCCGCTTCGGCCACTCGCAGCGAGCCTTTCCCCCTTGGTCAACCAGGTCACTGACTTTGTTCCCGGAACCAGTATGAAATATCACTTTGTCAATAAAGCAATAATTGCCCCATTGATCTGTTTTGAGGTGGTTGACGACCATCTCATTCGAAAGGCGGTCACAGCGAGCAATATCTTCATCGCCCAAACGAATAATGCAACTTTTGGAAGATCAGCCCAATCGAAGCAACAACTTCAGATAGCGCGAACTAGAGCTCTGGAGTATCACCGTTCAATGGCGTCGATTTCAACCGTTGGCGTGAGCGCAATGATCAATCAATATGGCGAAACAATTTCTGAGTTGGAACCCTTCAGGACTGGTTCTTTACATGCAGAGCTACCGTTATTTGAAAGAACCACTCCAGCGCGGCAAATTGGCTTAGGGGTCGAATATGGGGCGTTCGCGCTGACGCTACTAGCCGCCCTGGCAGCCATCCGTCGATATTGGGTTAATCGCCGATAAGCAACATTATGTCAACTACGCGAAAGCCAATGTGGTCCCTCCGTCGGCCCCGGTGGCTCATGCTGCGCGCGCTGGCACGCAAATAGCC
>JBEGVX010000157.1:0-4493 GCA_041178105.1 Actinomycetota bacterium | reverse complement strand
TTGGCAGCTTCGAAAAAACGTGGCCATGTTGCCGATCACATACTGCTAGCAGGTCCGCCTGGTTTGGGTAAAACAACTTTGGCCCATATTGTTGCTGAAGAGATAGGCGCAGGAATTCGTTTGACGAGCGGTCCGACTTTGCAACGAGCTGGAGATGTTGCCGCAATTCTCTCATCGATAACAGAGGGTGAAATTCTTTTTATCGACGAGATACATCGAATGTCTCGACCTGCAGAAGAGATGCTTTATTTGGCGATGGAAGACTTTCGAGTAGATATCATCGTTGGTAAAGGTCCAGGAGCGACAGCAATCCCGCTAGATCTGCCACGCTTTACTCTGATTGGTGCAACAACTCGCGCTGGTTTACTGCCAAGCCCACTTCGCGATCGTTTTGGTTTTACTGCCCAACTAGATTTCTATGAGAGCTCAGAGTTGCAGGAGGTTGTGGCTCGTAGCGCTGAACTTCTACAGATGAATATTGATACTAAAGCGCTCATCGAAATAGCTGGTCGCTCCCGTGGCACTCCGAGAATTGCAAACCGCCTTCTTCGCCGAGTGCGTGATTACGGAGAGGTTCATGTTTCAGGTCGCGGGTTAACCCAAGAGAATGTTCGAGCAGCCCTAGAACTTTATGAAGTTGATTCTTTAGGACTTGATCGACTCGATCGCGCGCTACTGCTGGCTCTCATAGAGCGTTTTAATGGGGGACCGGTTGGACTCTCCACGATGGCAATGTCGGTGGGTGAAGAGAGTGAGACTATTGAAAGCATCTGTGAGCCATTTTTGCTTCGATCGGGATTGCTGGCGAGAACGCCACGCGGTCGAATAGCCACCCCCGCCGCTTGGCTCCATTTAGGGCTTACTCCTCCAACCTCAGGTGAGCAGATGCTCGGTTTTGGTGATTAGACCCAGGTAGAAAAGGCCTCTAGACTTCCCGCTTGTGTCTACCTCCACCTCACGGCCAGGTCGCGCTCTTGTCGCCCTTCTGGTCATTCTCATAGCTGGCGCCTCCGTAATTTTCCTCCAAGGAACGACCAAAATTCGATTTGGCCTTGACCTTCAGGGGGGAACGAGCGTCGTCCTACAACCTCGTGTCGATGGGGCTAGTGGTTCGGTAACTGCGTCATCAATCGATCAGGCTGTCTCGATTATTCGCCAGCGCGTCAACTCTCTTGGCGTTGCAGAGAGTGAAGTGGTTGCCCAAGGAAGCGGTATTAACCGCCAGATAATTATTTCAGTTCCTGGTGAATCAGGGGAGCGGGTCGTTGACCTCGTTGGTCAAACCGCAGAGCTTCGATTTCGTCAGGTACTGGCAGTAGGAAGTGCAGTTGAGGCGCCGGCAGCGCCCGCGCCAACTCCAACGAGCGCCGCTACACCTGCTCCTTCAGGGAGCAAGTTAAATAAGAGCGCACCTTTCCTCTCTAATCCTTCGCCAGCGCCGTCGCCACTTGTTACACCTAATACACCCGCACAACCTCAGGTAGCTACACCTGCAGATGCGCAGATCAGCGACGAGTTGTCACAACAATTTGCAAAACTTGATTGCACCAACGAAGAAAACTTGGTTGGTGGCAGCGATGATCCAGATAAGCCCTTGGTGACATGCGATCGAGATGGAGTAAGTCGATATGTACTTGGTCCAGCAGAGGTACTTGGCCGTCAAGTGCGAACAGCGACAGCAGGAATTGATCAACAAGGTACTGGTGGCTGGTTCGTTTCCCTGGCTTTCAACAAAGAGGGAACGAAGAAATTTGGTGAAATCACACAGCGCGTCGTTTCATTAACGCCTCCACAAAACCAGGTTGCTATCGTCCTTGATGGGTTAGTGGTTTCGTCACCTCGAATCATTGATGCAATCTTGGGTGGTCAAGCTCAGATAACTGGAAACTTCACACAGCAAGAGGCAAGCGATCTCGCTAACGTCTTGAAATATGGCTCGTTGCCATTGGCCTTTGACCGTGGAGAGGTGCAGCAAGTTTCCCCAACACTAGGTAGCGATCAATTGCGCGCGGGAATTCTCGCCGGAGCTCTTGGTCTCTTGCTGGTAATCATTTATTCATTCTTCTATTACCGAGCACTTGGCATCGTGACTGTGGGTTCATTGGCTTTAGCTGGACTCTTGCTTTGGATGGCAGCAGTCATTCTGGGTGAGAATTTAGGATTTACCCTGACCTTGGCCGGTATTGCCGGAGCTATTGTTGCAATTGGTATTACGGCAGACTCATTTATCATTTATTTTGAGCGTCTCCGAGACGAAATTCGAGAGGGTAGAACCTTCCGATCGGCGGTAGAGAGCGCATGGATTCGCGCTCGACGCACAATCATTATTTCTGATGTTGTGTCGCTCATTGCGGCGACCCTGCTCTTTATCTTCGCTATCGGCGGCGTGCGTGGCTTTGCCTTCACTCTTGGCTTGACCACCATCATCGATTTATTAATTATTTTCTTATTCACCAAGCCACTCATTACCGTACTGGCAAAGGTGCCATTCTTTGCTAATGGACATCCACTCTCAGGGCTGGATGCTCGACGCGTTATCCGAGGAAATGCCGGAGGTAAGCAGTCATGACCACGAAAGTTTCTTTTGGTGATCGCCTTTATCGCGGCGAAAAGTCAATAAATTTCGTCAACAATCGCAGGCGTTGGTACTCACTTTCTGCGGTTCTGATAGTTGCCTCTATCTTTGCTCTTGGCGCAAAAGGTCTTGAGCTCGGAATCGAATTCAAAGGTGGCTCAGAGTTTGTTCTGAATCAGGCAGGGATTACAGTCCCTGAAGCTCGCGAAGCTATGGATAAGGCAAATGTTCCAGGTGAACCTATTGTGCAAACTGTAGGCGATAGCAAAGTTCGAATTCAGACTGGTGCGCTCTCTAACGTGGAATCTGCGCGAGTTCTCGATGTCCTTTCAAGTACATTCTCGATAGCTAAATCTGACATTGATACCCGATTAATTGGTCCGTCGTGGGGCAAGGAAATTACCCGCAAAGCGACCACGGCATTAGTGGTCTTCCTCTTAATCATTATTATCTTCTTATCAATTACTTTTGAGCCAAAAATGGCTATCGCGGCAATCATCGCGCTGTTCCACGATGTGTTTATCACGGTGGGTATTTATGCTTTGATCGGCTTCGAAGTTACTCCAGCTACGGTCATTGGCTTCCTAACAATTTTGGGCTATTCGCTTTATGACACTGTTGTTGTTTTCGACAAAGTTCGCGAGAACACTCGTGGTATCGCCGGAAGCTCTCGATCAACATATTCAGATGCTGCAAACTTGGCTGTTAATCAAACTCTCGTTCGCTCAATCAACACTTCGATTGTTGCGCTCCTACCGGTAGGGGCAATTCTCTTTGTTGGCGCTGGCATCTTGGGCGCAGGAACACTCAAAGATCTAGCACTTGCGTTGTTTATTGGATTAGCAGTTGGTACTTACTCTTCAATTTGCGTTGCCACTCCGTTTTTGGCAGCGATGCGTGAACGTGAGCCTGCGATGCGCGCGCTCGCAAAAAGAGTTGCGAGTAAGACAAATAGAGAGGTCTCGACCGCCCAAGGGGGAGTAACTAGCGCTAATCCTGTTAACGAGGTGCGCGGTCCACGTAATCAGCCAAAGCGGCAAGGTAAGTCCAAGCCGGGCAAGAGCAAGAAAAAGCGTTAACTTCACCGTAGGCGTACGCTTAATGCACAACGGAGCAGAGAGCGTTTACGTGGAGTTAGAGCATATGGCAGGCAAAGAAGTTACTTCTGGGGAAGTGGCACCTTAATATGGCCAACGAAACCATCATCGCGCCTCTACTTGCCTCTCTTGAATCGCAGGGCGTAGATCGCCAAACAATTGTTCGCGCCTTTGAAGTTGCTGTAGAGGCTCATGCTGGTCAATTGCGAAAATCAGGTGAGGCGTATATCACCCACCCAGTGGCTGTTGCCGAAATTCTCGGCGAGCTGGGAATGAATACCCCAACGATCGTTGCAGCTTTACTTCATGACACTGTAGAAGATACTCCCTACTCATTAGTTCAATTGCGCGCTGATTTTGGCAGCGAGGTTGCTGATTTGGTTGATGGTGTCACTAAACTCGATCGAGTTATCTATGGTCCAGATGCTGAAGCTGAAACTGTTCGAAAAATGGTTATTGCGATGTCCAGAGATATCAGAGTTCTTGTCATAAAACTTGCAGATCGTCTTCACAATGCGCGTACTTGGAAGTTTTTGAGCGAAGAGACCGTTTTAAGAAAAGCACGCGAGACTCTTGATATATACGCACCCCTTGCTCATAGATTAGGTATGAACGCCATTAAATGGGAGCTTGAGGATCTCTCATTTGCTGCTTTGGAACCTAAGAAATTTGATGAGATTACAAGATTGGTCGCGCAACGCCAGAGTGAACGGAAAGATCATACCGATAAGGTGATTGCGGAAATCAAAGAGCAGTTATCTGAGGAGTTTGAAGCCGTTGTAACGGGTAGATATAAACATTATTTCTCTATCTATCAGAAG
>JBEGVX010000156.1:0-3102 GCA_041178105.1 Actinomycetota bacterium | reverse complement strand
TTATTCCTCGGGAATGACGCTGATATCAATCGGACTTCCTGTGAAGCGACATATCGCAGCATCTATTGATTCAGTACTTATGTTGATCGGAACTATCTATTTTGTCTGGGTTGCAGATGACTTTTTCTTCCCTTTCCAAGGGTTGCTCATCACTCTCGGAGTACCTGTCGCGACTTGGTCTGCAATTTTTGTTACTGATGTCTTGATGCGAAAGAGTTACGACGAACCGGATCTGTACAGTACTGATGGACGCTATGGATCTTGGAATTTCGGTTCTATTGGTGTGATGGCTGTAGGGACAATCGTTGGTTGGGGCTTTGTGACAAATAGTTTTGCAAGCTGGCTTTCGTGGCAAGGTTACTTCCTAGGAATCCTCGGCGGTAAAGAGGGATCTTGGGCTTATGCGAATCTTGGAATTTTCTTTGCTCTTATCATCGGCTTCGTTGGTTATTTCTTCGTTGCGCGAAAAAGAATCAGACTTCACAACAGCGCTTCGTGATAACGTGCGCTAATGCGCTCGAGGATTGCTCCACTTAGGGATTTTCTTCACCGCGAATCATCAAGTGGAATTTTCCTTCTCGCTGCAGCGGCGCTCGGCCTGTTTATAGCCAACAGCCCCTGGAGCTCACAGTATTTCTCAACTCTCGAGTCCGGTTTCGAATTGGGAAGCGGTCTCTTTTATCTCAAGTTAACAACTCTCAAAGTTATCAACTACATCTTGATGACAGCCTTCTTCTTTGTCGTAGGTCTTGAGATAAAGCGCGAAGTTACATCTGGCCACTTAGCAACCTTTAGAAACGCAATCATTCCTTTCATTGCAGCTATTGGTGGAATGGCTCTTCCTGCCGCTATCTATTTGGCGATTGCCGGAAAGACTGATTCACGAGGTTGGGGAGTACCTGTAGCTACAGATATCGCACTTGCTGTGGGGTTACTCGCTTTGATTGGCACTTCCGTTGCTCCTTCACTGCGCACCTTTCTTTTGGGGTTAGCTGTCATTGACGATATCGGTGCAATTCTGATCATCGCCTTTATCTATTCAACAGGGGTTGGTTTTGGGTGGGTGTTAGCAGCCTGTACTTCGATTCTTCTGATCATTGCAATAGCAAGACTTGGAGTTAGGCATTCTTTCTTCTATCTCATCCTGGGAGCTTCACTCTGGTACTTCCTGTATCGCAGTGGAGTTCATGCGACGCTTTCTGGAGTCATCTTGGGTCTGCTCACACCAAATATAGTGAAGAAGGATTCGAAGGTGGAAGATGTAGAAGATGGCACTGTGACAGTTATTGAATGGTTGGAAGCCAAACTTCATCCCTGGAGCAGCTTTGTCATCGTTCCAATCTTCGCCTTTGCCAATACCGGTGTCGAGATTTCTGCCAACGCACTCGAGAGCGCAGCTAATTCACCTATTGCCTGGGGAATTTTTGTAGGCCTCGTTGTCGGTAAGCCACTCGGAATTATCTTCTCCGTAGTTGTTGCCAAGAGAGTAAATCTTGGGGATTACCCAGAAGGTGCATCAAAGCCAGCAATCCTTGCCACTGGAAGCGCTGCAGGCATTGGGTTTACTGTCGCGATTTTCATAGCAAATTTGGCATTCCGCGAGAAAGCAGATCAAGATCTTGCAATTATTG
The DNA here is from genome assembly GCA_041178105.1 of Actinomycetota bacterium. Classification (GTDB taxonomy): domain Bacteria; phylum Actinomycetota; class Actinomycetes; order Nanopelagicales; family Nanopelagicaceae; genus IMCC26077. The sequence continues at coordinate 1,471 of JBEGVX010000156.1, read as the reverse complement.
CGGTGATTTTCGCATCCGTAGTGAGTGGTCTCTTGAGTGTCATTCTCTTTAAGTTATTTGCGCGTAAAGCTCATCTGAAGAGTTAACTAACTGATGAATACCACTAGACGCTTTGGGCAGTGGACTGCTCGCATAATTCCGGCTGATCATGCCAAGCGAACAATGAGTTTATCCACGTTGATTAATACGTTTGGTAACGGCCTCTTCATGACTGTTGAAGTCATCTATTTCACTTTGATTGTTGGACTCTCGCCTGCAAAAGTTGCTCTTGCTCTTTCTATAGCTGGGGGAGTTGCGCTCTCGGTAAGTGTTCCCGCGGGTCATATCTCTGATCGTTTTGGGCCTCGTAATATTGCAGCTCTTGCGATGATTCTCGAAGGATTTCTGATGTTCGCACTCCTTTCTGTCCACACATACATACCGTTTCTATTAGTCAATATCGGAATGGGGATACTTGGAAATATCTCCCAAACGATGCGGATGGCCACCATCGCCAAATTAGGAGAAGGAGAAGAGCGTGTAGCCATTCGCGCATACCAACGCGCAATTACCAACTTTGGAATTTCTCTAGGTACCGTTTTTGCCGGTATCGCACTTGCGATAAATACGCCGTTTGGTTATCAATTAATGCTCGCAGGCGACGCAGTCACCTTCATTCTTGCGGGAATTGTCTTCCGCAGAATGCCCTACATGGAGCCAACGGTTGAACGAGGCGAACCGATATCTTTCCAGGCGCTTCGCGATAAGCGATTTGTTGCAGCCACCGCTCTCAATGCGATCAACTCATTGCACTTCGTCTTGCAATCTGTGGCAATTCCTTTGTGGGTTGTGCGAGAGACGACTGCGCCACGTTGGTGGGTATCTGTAATCATGATGGTCAACACCATTGCGGTGATGCTCTTTCAAGTGGCCGCGAGTAAAGGTAGCGGGCCGATATTTGCTGGCGCGAAGTTGTACAGGCGCGCAAGCCTTGCCATCGCAGTTGCCTGCATTCTCTATTCGACATCTCACGGAGTGGGTGCAGTAACTGCAAGCGCTCTTCTTGTGTTGGCATCGGCGGTGCACGTCTATGGCGAACTCATCGGATCGGCAGGTTCTTGGAGTATAGGTTTTGGATTAGCTGATGAAAAACATCAAGGACAATATCAAGGAGTCTGGTCGCTGAGCTGGGGCCTTGGTGGAACTCTTGGTCCAGCTTTCGTAACGCTTATGGCGATTACGTTGGGTCAAGAAGGATGGTTCATTATGGCGGGAATATTCCTGATCAACGGAATTCTGATGCACAAACTTGTTACTCGTTCATGGATTTCAACTCCGGCCTAAACCCCGTTCTGCTTCGCGGACTGCAACTCTGCCTAAATCTGGATGCTCCTTTAAGAAGTCTCGCACATCACGAGGAGAAACCTTCGCCATATCTCGAAGCGCCCAGCCAATAGCTTTCACGATGAAGAATTCTTTTGAATCAGCATGT
>JBEGVX010000155.1:0-2544 GCA_041178105.1 Actinomycetota bacterium | reverse complement strand
GCGAACATTCAATAAGAACTTTCTCAGTAAATGGATCACCTACTTGAACGGCAGGACGTTTTGTTGGCTTCTTTTCCCCGAACGTTTCACTTGCAAGAACCGATACGCCGCCAATTCCATCACCACCTGTTTTTGCGCCAAAGAGAACGACAAGATTCCCAGCGCCCGATGCCTTCGCGAGTTTTATATCTTCATGCTTCATCACGCCAACGCAGAGCGCGTTCACCAAAGGATTACCCAAATACGATTTATCGAAAACTACTTCTCCACCAACTGTTGGCACACCTATGCAATTGCCATAACCACCAATACCTGCAATTACTCCAGGTAATACCCGCTTAGTGTCAGCTGCATCGGCAGGACCAAAGCGGAGAGGATCTAAAATCGCTACCGGCCTAGCTCCCATCGTCAAAATATCTCTAACAATTCCACCAACACCAGTTGCGGCACCTTGGTAGGGTTCAATAAATGATGGATGGTTATGCGACTCCACTTTGAAAGTCACGGCATAGCCTTGCCCTACATCGACAACGCCCGCATTTTCACCAATACCTACCAATAAAGCATCAGATTTCGGCGCTTTCTCACCGAATTGGCGCAAGTGCACTTTCGATGATTTATACGAGCAATGCTCGCTCCACATCACCGAGTACATCGCTAATTCGCTGGAGGTAGGTCGCCGATTGAGGATCTCTCGAATTCTTTGATACTCATCTTCTTTTAAGCCCAACTCACGCCACGGTTGATTTGTCTCAGGTGTAGTCGCTGCAAGATCCACGGTGTCGAGCGCCATAGTTAAACTCTCGCTTTAACAAGAGAGGTAAAGAAAGCTAATCCATCTGCGCTTGCACCTGTTAACGAATCGATTGCATGTTCAGGATGAGGCATGATGCCAACTACATTGCCCCGTTTATTAGTTATCCCAGCAATAGCGTTACGCGATCCATTGGGATTTACTCCTACATAACGTGCAATTACTTGATTATTCTCTTCTAACTCTTCTAATGTTTTATCATCACATTGATATGAACCTTCGCCATTTTTCAGTGGAATGATAATCCGCTCACCTGAAGTGAAATCACCCGTCCACGAGCTCTCCACATTAACAATTTCAATTTCTTGATCGCGACATAAAAAATGGAGTCCGACATTGCGAGTTAACGCTCCAGGTAGCAGATGAGATTCGCAGAGCACTTGAAATCCATTACAGATACCAAGGACGGGTAATCCACTTTCAGCAGCTGGAATTATCGCGCTCATAATTGGTGAGAATCGTGCGATTGCGCCACAGCGCAAGTAATCACCGTACGAGAAACCACCGGGAAGAATTACCCCTGCAACGCCTTTTAAGTCGCTCTCGCCATGCCAGAGCGCAACTGGCTCACCACCGGCATATCGAACTGCTCGCGCAGCATCGTGATCATCGAGCGTTCCAGGGAAGGTGACGACTCCTACCCGCATTAATTCTCCACGCGAATAGTGAAGGTTTCGATTACTGGATTAGACAGAAGTGTGGATGCTGCATTTTCGATCTCTTTGAGCTCCGCTGCACTTGGTGCGCGATCTAGGGAGATGATGAAACTCTTTCCCTGTCGAACACTCGTTGGGGCGAATGTAAATCCCATACGTGGCAAGGCTCGAGAAATTGCATCGCCTTGCGGATCCAGAATTTCATCTTTGAGGACTACATCAACAATTACTCTCGCCACACCATCATCCTATAGCCCAACAACGTAGGAGTTACCGAAATTTCTCTCCAGTCAATGCGGCGTACGCCTCACTGTAACGAGCCCTTGTCTTCTCGACGATCTCGTCTGGCAACGGTGGTGGTGGACTCTGCTTATCCCAACCAATACTGGTCAACCAATCACGTAAGTACTGCTTATCGTACGAAGGCTGCACTCCCCCAGGACGCCAGCTCTCCGCAGGCCAAAAACGTGAGGAATCTGGTGTGAGCGCTTCGTCAGCAAGAGTGATTACCCCAGCGTCATCGACGCCGAATTCGAATTTAGTATCGGCGATGATAATTCCACGAGTACGCGCATACTCTTGGGCGCTGCTGTAGAGATCTAGGGTGAGACGACGAAGTTCTCGGGCCCGCTCGCGAGTAAGAATCGCCTCTGCTTGCGCAAAGTTAATGTTCTCATCGTGCAGCCCTACTTCTGCCTTTGTAGCAGGAGTAAATATCGATTCAGGTAATTTCGAACCATCCAAGAGCCCATCAGGAAGTGAAATTCCACAGACGCTTTGTGAGCTCTGATATTCACTCCACCCTGAGCCAGTGAGGTACCCGCGCGCCACACACTCGACAGGAAAAATCTCGAGTGATTTACAGATAATTGCGCGTCCCGCCACTTCGTCCGGCACATCAGTAGAAAGAACATGATTAGGAACGATGCCAGATAACTTCTCAAACCAGAATAGCGATAGTTGCGTTAGGAGTTTTCCCTTATCAGGAATTGTCGTGGGCATAATCCAGTCGTAAGCGCTAATTCGATCTGATGCAACGAGAAGAATTTCATTACGATCATTGATAAATAAATC
>JBEGVX010000154.1:0-7745 GCA_041178105.1 Actinomycetota bacterium | reverse complement strand
CGCAGCCGTGCGATTGTTCTTGCTTCAGAGCGAACGATGAGATCCACATATCGTTGTCGCACTCGAGTCTCTTCAGAGAGCGGCTTATGTTCGACTGGAAGAGGGCGAAGCGCTTTTGCGGCCATCTGCCAACTTGTTGCCAGCACAGAAAGTTCACCGCGCTTCGATGTGATAATTTCGCCAGTGACGCTTACAAGATCACCTAAATCTACAAATGCTTTCCACTGTTCTAAAATCTCTGCACCGACTTGATCGAGCGAAAACATGGCTTGAAGTTCCGTGCCATCGCCCTCGCGTAGCGTGGCAAAAGCAAGCTTTCCGGTATCCCGTTTGAAAATCACTCGCCCCGTTACGCTCTCGGTGGCGCCGCTTTTTACATCAACTTCTAGGTGACCAAACTTCTCGCGAACAGCTTTCAATGAAGCAGTTCTTGGCACCGAAACTGGGTATGGCTCTTGCCCACTCTCAAGAAGAGAATCGCGCTTTTGTCGGCGTACTTGCATCTGTTCCGGAAGGTCATCGACCTCCGAAGCGCTATTGAGCTCTGATTCCGCCATGAGTAGAGCGTACCGGCTTAGTGGTTCCGCTCGTGGACAAGTCGCAAACCAATAAGAGTGAGGTCTGGCTCATGGAAGTCAATGGTCTCGCACTCATCGATAACAAGGCTGGCAAGTCCGCCAGTGGCAACGACAGTGATTTTCACTTCGCTCGCTTCGGCTAACTCATCGCTGATGCGACGTACAAGGCCATCAACCTGTCCAGCAAAACCATAAATAGTCCCCGATTGGAGCGCTTCAACTGTGTTCTTTCCAATTGGTGAACGCGGCTTGATTAACTCCACCTTCCGCAATTGCGCTGCTCGAGATGCGAGCGCATCAACTGAAATCTCAATTCCTGGCGCAAGCGCTCCACCCAAGAACTCTCCTTTTATTGAAACAACATCGAGATTTGTGGATGTGCCAAAGTCGACAACAATTACCGCGCCGCCAGCGCCAAATAATGTGTGCGCCGCCAGAGTGTTTGCAATTCGGTCTGAGCCAATCTCTTTTGGATTGTCAACTAAAAGTGGTACTCCAGTTTTAATTCCTGGCTCTAAAATCGTTGAAGGTGTCTTTGAATAATGTCTTGCAAGCATGGTCCGTAATTCACGGAGCACCGCTGGCACTGTTGAGCAGAGCGAAATCCCATCAATCTCATACTCTTCAACTAAGGATCGATATTTGATCCATAACTCATCTGCCGTATCTCGAGTATCAGTTTTTACGCGCCATGAGTGGAGAATTTCTTCTCCATCAAAAATACCAAGAACTGTGTTGGTATTACCTACATCAATTGTCAACAACATTATTTAACCTCGCTTAGATCAAGACCGATATCGAGAATTGGTGCCGAATGAGTAATCGCACCAACAGCAATGTAATCAACGCCAGATTCAGCGTACGAGCGCACCTTATCTAGCGAGATTCCTCCTGATGCCTCTAACTTCACTCGACCATTAGTAATCCGTACAGCCTCACGACATTGCTCTGGCGTCATATTGTCGAGTAGTACTTCGTCTACGCCGGCAGCAATTGCCTCTTCCAATTGGTCTAAACGATCTATCTCCACCTCAATCAGGATTCCAGGAAACTGGTTCTTTACAGCCTTTACTGCTGGAGCGATGCCATGGACTGCCGCAATATGATTATCTTTAATTAATGCGCTCTCAGCTAGATTCAACCGATGATTCATTCCGCCACCCTTAAGTACTGCGTACTTCTCTAAATCGCGCCAACCCGGAGTAGTTTTGCGAGTATCTCGAATCTTCGCCTTTGTCCCAGAAATTGCCTCAACCCAAGTGTTTGTTGCAGTTGCAATCCCGGAGAGTTTAGAGAGGAAATTCAAAGCAGTTCGTTCTGCAACTAGCATCTCTCTGGTACGTGCAGAAATTTTTAGCACTGCTACATCGGCACCGACATGATTTCCATCTGAGATTCGAGAGAGAATTTCATAGCCACTCGTACAGACACGATCTATAACTATTATCGCAATATCAATCCCAGCAATCACTCCAGGCTTTCGGGTTCGGAATTCGGCAATGCATCTTTGAGTGGGTGGGATGGTCGCAGCAGTAGTGACATCCAGGGCGCCAACATAATCTTCTGCAATTGCAGCATCGATTCGCTCTATTAACAGCTCTCGATCAATCATGGTCAACCTCCTCGAAGCGATGGGATAAATCTCCTGCTCCATTCATCCGTTCAACTATCCGTTTCAACCAGTCTTCAGACTCAGATGGGAAATCTTCACGCCAGTGTGAACCTCGAGTCTCTTCACGAATAAGCGCTGAAGCAACAATAACTTTTGCCAAGGTAAAGAGGTTTGTCACTTCCCATGCTTCAACACAAGGTTTATCACTCGAAAATTTTTCGATCTGGGCTAATTTCTGAGCCGTCGCTTCGAGAGAACTGCGCGTGCGAATAACGCCTGCGCCGGCGCTCATGGCATTTGCAATCGAAGAGCGTTCTTCTGGCGTAATTAAGAACTCGGTGCTCGACATCATGACGGGCTCTTCTTGTTTGAATTTTCGCAAAGTTAAATGAATATCATCAGCAATTCGGGCTGCAAAAACCAATCCTTCAAGAAGTGAGTTGGAGGCAAGACGATTCGCACCATGAACACCAGTGCAAGCTGTTTCACCACATGCATATAGACCAGGAACTGATGAGCGCCCTGCTAAATCCACGCGAACACCGCCAGAGGCATAGTGCGCCGCAGGAGCAACTGGAATTAAGTCCCGATCTGGATTGATGCCATGATCCATACAGGATTGGTAGATATTGGGAAAGCGTTCAGAGAAATTAGGGACCTTACTGACATCAAGCCACACATGATGTGCACCGCTCTTTAACATCTGACTCATAATTGCTTTTGCGACGACATCACGTGGAGCAAGATCGGCAAGTGGATGAATCTCGCTCATAAATCGCTCTTTAGCGTCGTTAAGCAAAATCGCACCTTCACCGCGCACAGCCTCGCTAATTAAGGGTTGTTGCCCCGAACTCTTCGCACCTAAATAAAGAACAGTCGGATGAAATTGAATGAACTCAACATCGGCAACCTCTGCCCCTGCACGTAACGCAAGTGCAACGCCATCACCTGTTGACACAGATGGATTAGTAGTTTGAGCGAAGACTTGACCCAATCCACCGGTACCTAAAACCACAGCTTTGGCAAGAGCCCGACCAACACCATCACGTGAGCCTTCACCAATCACGTGGAGCGTGACGCCACACACTCTTCCTGATTCGCTCTTTAGCGCATCAAGCACTAGAGCATGCTCAATAACTTCGATCCCAGGATCGTCGGTAACTGCCGCGAGTAGCGCTCTCGAAATCTCTGCACCTGTGGCATCACCGCCCGCATGCAAAATCCGATTCTTTAGATGGCCACCTTCACGTGTTAAAGCAATTTCACCACTTGCTGCTCGATCAAAAACTGCGCCTCGCGCAATAAGTCGTGCAACTGCCTCTGGTCCCTCTGTTACAAGAGCATGAACTGCCTTTCGATCGCAGAGACCTGCGCCAGCTTTCAAAGTGTCGGCCTCGTGTTCTGCTGGGGAGTCACCAGGCCCAAGCGCAGCTGCAATTCCACCTTGCGCCCACTTTGTTGAGCCCTCATCAACACGCGCTTTTGTCACTAATAAAACAGAGTAACCATAGGCGCGGATTTGCAGCGCAGTAGTCAAACCTGCAATTCCTGAACCCACAATGATGACATCCGAAGTGATGGTCCACCCCGGTCGAGGAGCGAGAAGTTTCATGAGCGCCCCTTCACATAATGCGAGAAATTATCTATTAATCGAACTGATCCTACCCAACCAGCCATCAGTACTTGAACCTGACCTGTGAAGCTTGTCGATACGGGTTGGAGAGTAAGTGGATCGACAATCTCTGCATAATCAAGAGTAAAACCACTCTGTTCGCCAAATACTTTGCTGAGAGCTGCCTTGATAGATGTTAATTCATTTGAGGTTTTGACAACTTGCTGAGCGCGTGGCAACACTTGAGCTACAACCAATTCCTCCTCATTTAGGCGACTATTTCGAGATGAGAGTGCTATGCCATTCTTATCACGAATAGTCTCTCCTGAAATGATATTTATATTGGGAAAACTCTCTCGTGCAAATTTTCTTATGAGAAAGAGTTGTTGAAAATCTTTCTCGCCAAAAATCGCATACTGTGGATTTGTTATTGTGAAAAGCCGATTGATGACGGTAAGCACTCCGGAGAAATGATTAGGGCGCGATGCACCTTCATAAAGATCTCCAAGCGCTCCAGCAGGAACAAATTTAACATTTGCTAAACCTTCTGGATAAATTTCATCAACTGATGGGGTCCATAAGTAATCAGCGCCTGCACTCGATGCAAGCTCGAGATCACGTTCAAGAGTCTTAGGATATTTCGCAAGATCTGCGCTAGATTCAAATTGAGTTGGATTGACATAAACACTTACCAGAACCTGCCTGCCAAAATTTTTTGCTTTCTTGATTAAGGCAAGATGTCCATCGTGGAGCGCGCCCATAGTCGGGACGAAAGCGAGCTCTGCAATCGGCTCACGCATCACTTCAATATGTCGCATTTTCAGCTCCAGTCCGCTTGGGGTACCAGGCAGTTAAAGCGTAGCGCCCTCTTACAAGTTCGCCAAAAGTTTGGCCACTGGCCCTACTCCAGGTAGATAAGCATCAGGATCAATCTCTAACCACGGGCCGAGAACAAAAGAACGCTCGACAGCCCGTGGATGTGGCAATGTCAATAATTCACTCTCTATAACTAGTTCATCACACGCAATCAAATCGATATCAAGGGTACGTGGGCCCCACCGAACATCGTTAATACCTCTAGTTCGCCCAAAGACACCTTCGATTGCATGGCATACCCGGAGCAATTCTTCTGGCTCCAGTTCGGTCTCTAAAATCACTATCGCATTCAAATAATCGGGTTGTGGCGGACCACCGACTGGACGGTTGATTAAAAAATTAGAGAGCGCAACTACCTCGCCAACTTCATTTAGCGCTTCTGCTGCTGAGCCCAAAATAGCTTCGCTATCACCAAGATTCGATCCAAGCGAGAGAACCGCTCTCATCTCTTGCGCTCAACAACGACAGCAACATCAAGGAATTCTAAAGGCATCGGCGCTTGAGGCTTATGGACTGTGACAATGACTCGCTGCACACGTCGAAATTTTTTAAGAATTAGGTCCGCAACCTTTGCAGCGAGCGTTTCAATTAAATTAAGTGGCGTTCCCTCAATTACCTCTTTAGTCAATTGTGCTACCTCTGCATAATTTACGCTCTTTGATAAATCATCAGATTTGATAGCCGCATTCAGATTAAGGTGAAGCTCCAGGTCGATGACAAAATCTTGCCCGGTTTTTCGCTCCTCAGGAAGCACACCATGGAAACCAAAAGCTCGCACTCCAGTGATAACAATTTTATCCATTGATAACCATCTTCACTTTCGCAACTTGGGCAATCGCATCTTTATGTGGTCGAACTGAATGCGTTCGTACCGCCCAAACTCCCTGCGAAGCACAGAATGACGTAACTGCAACACTTGCCTCTTCACGTTCCTCTGGTTTGAGATTTTCGCCAAGAAATCTTTTACGAGATGCGCCAATCAAAATTGGAAAACCTAAATCAGATAATTCATCAATTCCCCTTAGTAACTCCCAATTTTGCGCGGGCAGCTTCGAAAATCCGATGCCAGGATCAAGTATTAATCGTTCTTGCGATACCCCCGCTGAAATAAGTGAGTCAACCCGAACCTTTAATTCACTTTTTACTTCTGCGACAACATCTTGGTACTGACTTTTTTCCATCATATTTGCGGAATGTCCACGCCAATGCATCGCTATGTATCGCACATTACTTTGTGCAATCACACTGGCCATCATTTTATCTGCTAATCCACCACTCACATCATTGACGAAATGGGCGCCCATCTCAATCGCAGCCGCTGCGACACTTGCCCGCATGGTATCCACGCTTACGGTAGCGCCAAGAGCAATCGCCTCTTTAACTATTGGTAACACTCGAGCCAATTCATCCTCTTCTGAAACTCTTTCGGCTCCTGGACGCGTGGATTCACCACCGATATCTACGATATCTACCTCTTCCGCCAACATCTCTTCAATTCGAGCAACCGCATCGTTTACTGAGAAGTATTTACCGCCATCTGCAAATGAATCTGGCGTCACATTCAGGATTCCCATTACTAAAGTTTGGGTTGCCATTGAACTACCTACCAAGAATGAGACTTAACGCCTCTGCGCGAGTGGTGGCGTCTCGAAGAATGCCACGAACTGCACTTGTAGTTGTTCGTGCTTTTGGTTTTTTGGCGCCGCGCATGGACATACACAAATGCTCAGCGTCAATAATCACGATTGCTCCTGCAACTTCAAGTATCTCAACGAGCGCATCGGCAATCTGAGTGGTTAGACGTTCTTGAACCTGAGGTCTGCGAGCAAAGAGATCAACTACTCGGGCTAATTTAGAGAGACCAGTAATTCGACCCGATTCACCTGGAATGTAACCAATATGGGCAAGGCCATGGAATGGAGTGAGGTGGTGCTCGCAATGTGAGTAAATTTCAATATCGCGAACAATTATCAATTCTCTGTGACCAGCGTCAAAGGTGGTAGTTAGCACCTCCTCTGGCGACATCCACAATCCAGCAAAGTTTTCGCGAAAGGCCCGAGCAACGCGAGCGGGCGTTTCTTTCAAGCCATCCCGTTCCGGATCCTCGCCAAGTGCAAGAAGTAATTCTCGAACTGCTCGCTCTGCACGATCTTGATCAAACGGCGCCTTCGCTTTGCCTTCGAATGGTGAAGTGAAAGAGATGGGAGTTATCTCATCCATTTGTTGGCTTTTCGCTTTTCTCGAAAACAACTGGAGGTTGTTTGGAAGGTTTTCGATCTTTCGAACCAGTCCAAGGTTTACGCGCTGGCCACTCTTGCACCTTTGCGAAAATCCGTGCAACCTCCTCCTTTTCAAGGGTCTCTCGCTCCATCAATTCCAATACAAGATTATCAAGAGTTTCACGGTTGGCTACGAGGATTTCATACGCCTCCTGATGGGCATTATCAATTAGCTCTCGTACTTCTTCATCGACAATTCCCGCAATCTCTTCGGAATAATCTCTTTGATGTCCATAATTCATGCCCACAAAAGGTTCATTTGAAACTGACGCCAGTTTTATCGCACCAATACGTTCACTTAAGCCATATTCCATAACCATCGCTCTTGAAAGCGCAGTAGCTTTTTCAATATCGTTGGCAGCGCCAGTGGTTGGATCATGAAAGATCAACTCTTCAGCGGCACGACCTCCTAATGTGTAGGCCAATTCATCAAGCATCTGATTTCGTGACTTCGAGTATTTATCTTCATCAGGGAGAACCATCGTGTAACCAAGAGCTCGACCTCTTGGCATGATGGTTATCTTCTGAACTGGATCGGTGTTGGGTAGCGCATGCGCTACGAGCGCATGCCCGCCTTCGTGATAGGCAGTAATCAATCGTTCTTTCTCATTCATTAGTCGACTGACTTTTTGTGGACCAGCCATAACGCGATCTATCGATTCACCGAGCGCTTCATTGGTGATTTCATCGAGATTCTTTCGAGCTGTAAGCAGCGCAGCTTCATTAACAACATTTGCTAAGTCTGCCCCGGTGAAACCTGGCATTCGTCTAGCTAGATTTAAAAGATC
>JBEGVX010000153.1:0-6699 GCA_041178105.1 Actinomycetota bacterium | reverse complement strand
CATCGCGCGATGACGCCTCTTGTTTGTTAACCATCTAAATAGTGACATGTGGTCGGCGCTTCCTCTCTCGTTCTCTCTCGTTCTTTCTTTTACTTGACCAGATAGATTGATGCGAAAAGTGCGATCCACACGACATCGACGAAGTGCCAGTAATACGAAACAACAATCGCGGTGGTCGCTTGTTTGTGACCAAAGGTGCGGGCATAGCTGGTGCGGATTAAGACGATCAGAAAGGCGAGCAATCCACCAGTGACGTGGAGGCCATGGAAGCCGGTCGTGATGTAGAAGACTGATCCGTAGGCATTGCTACTGAGCGTAATTCCTTCCATGACTAAGTGTGCGTACTCGTACACCTGCCCTGCGATAAAGAACGCCCCCATAAGGAAAGTTAGAGCGAACCATTCGCGCATGCCCCATGTAGAGATATTGCGAAGTTTGCCCGTACGTCGCGCTTGAAAACGTTCCGCAGCAAAGACCCCAAATTGACATGTCACCGAACTAAGAACCAGAACAGTGGTGTTGAGCGATGAGAAAGGAATTGCCAGAAGGTCGGTATTCGCCTTCCAAATATCTGGACCCTGCACCGATCTGGTGGTGAAGTACATCGCAAAGAGCGCAGCGAAGAACATCAATTCACTAGAGAGCCAGACAATCGTGCCAACAGCAACCAGGTTCGGACGGGACGAGCTGGCGTGATACGAATCCTGGTGTTGGGCAGTTGAGGACATACCTTGATTATTCCCGATTTTTCTGGGAGATAGAGAGTTTTTAGGCGCTAGGGAGGGGGTTAAATTGAGGTGAAACTCATCACGCGAGGAGAGCGCAAGGATTGCCGGTGGCGGTTGGGTGATGGCCTCGCCCCTCCATTAGGCTAGGGGAATGGCAAACGAGGTAGTACTGGTCTATTCGGATAATTCGCAGGTTCGCGCCGCTATCGCCAGGGCAATCACCCCAGCGCCAAGTCCAGAGAGCGCCCCCATCACGATCAAAGAGTTTGCTACCGCTGCTGCGCTGCGGGGGTACTTTGACGATAAAGGGACGGCCGCACTACTCATCGTTGATGGCGAGGCTACCCCGGAAGGTGGTCTGGGCCTTGCTCGTCAACTAAAGGACGAGATTTACCAAGCCCCGCCAATCATTGGGATCATCGCGAGAGAAGCAGATCGCTGGTTAGCAACGTGGGCAAGAGTTGAAGCGATTACCTTCCATCCGATTGACCCTCGCGCTCTCGCGCGAGAGGTAGCTGCGTTATTGACCAAGAAATCCGTGGCACCAAGCGCCAGTTCGCATTCAACGCATTAGGTGAGATAGCAATGCCCGGCGAAATCTGGAGTAAAGCGCTCGAGAACCTCTCGCAAAATAAAGATCTTTCCACTTCTGAAAGTAGAGCGGTAATGGAAGAGATCCTTAGCGGGTCGCGCTCTACAGAAGAGATTGCAGAATTCCTCGTACGCCACACAGCCAAGGGTGGGGCAGCTCTCGAAGTTTTAGGTTTCATCGAAGCTATGTACGCGCATGCGGCGCCAATAAAAATCACAGAACGAGCAGTCGATACTGTTGGAACTGGTGGAGACGGATTTCATACGATAAATATCTCCACAACTTCAGCGATTGTTGCCGCAAGCGCTGGCGCTCGAGTGGTGAAACATGGAAATAGAGCAGCAACTTCGCAATCAGGTGCAGCAGATGTTCTAGAAGCGCTCGGAGTAAAAATTGATCTAAATGGAGAGCAAGTCGCGCAGTTAGTAAGAGAGATTGGCCTTGGTTTCTGTTTTGCACCTATGTTCCACGGAGCAATGCGGCATGCGGGTCCTGCCCGTAAATCGTTAAGTTATCCCACTATTTTCAACATATTGGGGCCGCTATCTAATCCAGCAAAACCCAGTGCTTATGCAATAGGCGTAGCAAAAGCAGAGATGTTTTCGATTGTTGCGCAAGTACTTCGGGCTCGGGGAGTTGATGCTTTAGTTTTTCGAGGAGCGGATGGCCTTGATGAGATAAGTCTTTCAGAACCTTCGCAAATTTATGTAATTAGCTCTCAGAGAGCTATCCAAACTGAAATTGATCCATTGAAATGGGGAATTCCTCGCACTTCAATTAATTCGCTAAGAGGAGGAAATGCCCACGATAACGCTGCGCATCTGCGCGAGATACTTGCTGGAAGAAGTGGGCCAATGCGAGATGTTGTGTTGTTAAATGCAGCCGCAGCTCTTATTGCTTTTCAGGGATTTGGCGAAAACGTGGAATCCGAAAATATAGATGAACGATTTATGAGCGCTCTGGAGAGCGTACGTGTAGCAATTGATTCAGGCGCTGCTACGGCGCTACTGGATAAGTGGATTGAGCGTTCTCATCAGGTTTAGCAAGAAGTGCAACTTTATTTTTATGAAATGATGGGCCAAAAGTTGGCAAATGCCACGTTCCCGAGATGCTTATTGGGCGCGCTAATCGATCTGATGCCCAACGCATAAGCATCTCGACCTCTTCAGGGGTGGAGTTTGGGAAGAGTAGTTCATCGTTTTGCCCGGCCGGTTCGAAGTCGCGAAGAGCTTCAACCGCAGGAATTATTTCGCGGGGAGAGTTCACAGTCATTGAACGATGGAGCGTGCCGCGTCGTATTTGGGCGATTTCAATCTCGGAGTTTTCTTCAGAGAATTTAGCGATGATGAGTTCTTCTAGTCCAGAAAATGCCTTGAGATTCTCGCTTCTAGAGAACCCTCGCAAATAGGCAGTTAATTGGTTACGCACCTCTGCCGCCTCTTCATATCTTTCATCGCGAGAGAGTTGCGAGATCTTCTCGAAATGATGAGTCACCACCTCTCCTGCCTGAAGTGTTAAGTGGTTCGCTACTTGCAACGTCACTTCGCGATAGCTCTCTTCGTCAGTGGCGCCAATGCAAGGAGCAGAACACTTTTTAAGGTCGTAAAGAAGGCACGCACTCGCCTTTTTCATTGAAGAAGGCGTAATTCGGGGAGTGCACTGGCGGATCGATGTCGCACCATGTAGAGCTTCGCGGGCAAGTTCGGCATCGCGCCTTCCACCAAATGGACCAATCACTTCTGCAGTACGCGTTAGTGAGTCATGCCCTTTGACAACCGTGAGGCGTGGGAAACGCTCGTCAGTTAATGAGAGCCAGAGGGTCCGTTCTTGAAACTTTGATCGTCGGTTATAGCGAGGCGAGTGGGCGCTAATTAGCCGAAGCTCTCGCACTTGAGCATCAATTAACGTTGGGGTAGTTAGCGCTTCAATTCGCGATGTCAAAGAAATCATCTCGCGCATTCGGGAACGTGTTTCGGATGAAGAAAAATAGGTCAGCACTCTTTTCCGAATATTTTTGGAGATTCCTATGTAGAGAGGTTTATCTTCACTATCTCGAAAAATATAGAGCCCGATGGAATTAGGCAGACCATCAGCTAATTTTTTCTTACTGCGCTCTTGTTCGCCAAGTGGATGAGAGAAGTTCTGCAGCTCTTGAAGTGTTTCAACTCCGATATTCCCGAGCCGTTCGAGGAGGTGGTGAAAAATATGGACAGTGGCTCGAGCATCGTCGAGAGCGCGGTGCGTCGGAGGTTCTTCCAGCCCGAAATATTGGGCAAGTGTTCCAAGTTTTACATTTGGGGTTTCATCTTTAGCAAGAGTGCGTCTAGCAATTTTCACGGTGTCGAGGACTCGGAAATTTGGCCACGGGTATGAGTAGCTCTGCGCGGCAGCCTTGAGAAAGCCGATATCGAATGGGGCGTTATGTGCAATGAGAATCGTCTCTTCTTCGCCACCGCAAAACTCCAAGAAAGCAGGGAGCACCTCGCTGAAAAGTGGCGCTGGCGCAACCATTGCATCGGTGATGCCAGTTAAAACAGTAATGAAAGGGGGAATGGGTGAGCCAGGATTAACAAGGGTATGAAACTCGCCAAGCACTTCGCCACCACGAATTTTTACCGCTCCAATTTCGGTAATCATCGCGCCCGAGCTTGGCGAGGTTCCGGTAGTTTCGAGGTCGACGACAACGAAGGTGCCAAAGCGGAGTGGGAGTGGAACCTCGTCGAGGGTTGGCTCTAGCTCTGCCGTTGCTCTCGTTTTACTGCTTGCTCTCATGATGAGGTAAGCCTATGTTCTAACCCTGACATTTTCGATCAGGTGCAGTTCAGGGCCAACAAGAGAGATAGAGACAGAAGGGGAAGCGGTTATGAGCGAAGAGAGCGTTCCGGTCCAGTGGGGCTTCATAGGTGCAGGAATGATTGCCAAAAAGGCGCTCTATCCAGCTCTGCGAAATTCGAAGTGGGGGGAAATTTATGCGGTCGCCGGGAAAGATGCAGAACGCGCTAAATCTCTCTCGCCGAGTGGACGTTTCTATCTCGATTATCAAGAGTTGATTGACGATCCTCGCGTTGAAGCGATCTACATTTCACTGCCGAATTCACTTCATATTCCATGGTCAATTAAGGCGATGCGTGCCGGAAAACATGTGCTCTGCGAAAAGCCATTGGCGATGAATGCCAGTGAGGTTCGAGAAGCTACTGCAGTTGCCAAAGAAACTGGGACTTTGTTTATGGAAGCTTCCTGGAATAGGTGGCATCCACGTAGCAAACGTGTATTTGAGATTGTTCGATCGGGAGAGATCGGAACGGTAGAGCGAATTAAAACGTGTTTTACTTACGACGGATTGCCTGACGAAAATATTCGCGCATTTCCAGAGTTGGGTGGCGGAGGTCTATACGATCTTGGACCGTACTCAGTTGCTGCACCTATCTGGCTAATGAATTTCGCTCCAAGCGAGATCACAAAAGCAGAGGTGGCTTGGCACCATATGGGTAGTGACGAAACTGTTCGCGTGGAATTCACCGTAGGTGGGGCGAAAGCCGAAGCGATCACTTCAATGAATGTTCCCTCAACTCTCTATTTCGAAGTGATTGGCAGCGAGGGGGCAATCATGATGGGTGGAAATGACGCTTTTAATTCGCATAATGCACCGAGCACGCTTGAGATTTACGGGAAGAATGGCAAACGAGTCGAAAATTTTGCAGCATGCGACCCATATCAACTAATGGCCGATGATTTTTCCAAGAAGATACGCGGCCGCAGTGATTGTTGGATAATGCCTCTAGAGGAATCGCTCTATTTTGCTCAATTTTTTGATGCAATCTTTGCAAAGCTTGGTCGGCCTAACAAGTGATTCTCACTTTACGCGATGGTCGCGCATTCGATTACCTTACAAATGAAGTTAGAAGCGATGTAGCGATTCTCTTCCACCATGGCACACCTGGAGAGTGCACGTTATGGTCGAACTGGCTTTCGGAGATTAGCGATATCCAGGCAGTGGCTTCGAGTAGACCTGGTTATGGGTTAAGTAGTCGGAGAAAAGGGCGAACTGTTGCAGATGATATGGAAGATCAATCCGAACTTATTCACCATTTAGGAATAAAGAAGTTCGTATCTATTGGTTGGTCGGGCGGTGGGCCACACGCCATCAATATGACTCGTCATGAACTCTGCGCAGGAGCAATCACGCTCGCTGGCGTTGGTGAGTGGGGTAATAGCGACCTGGATTTCTTAGCGGGAATGGGCCCGGAAAATCATGAAGAATTTGGAGCTGCGCTCAATGGTGAAAGCTCCATCGAATCCTGGATGGCGATAAATGCGCCTGGCTTTGCTGCCGTAACAGGTGACGATTTGATTGCGGCTTTCGGCGGCCTCATTGGCGAGGCAGATAAAAGCGCTTTAACCCCAGAGGTGGCAGATCACGATGCCGCTTCATATCGGAGAGCGCTTAGTAAGGGATATTACGGCTGGCTTGATGATGATTTAGCTTTCGTTCAAAAATTCGGATTCACACTTGGATCAATTAAAAAACCAGTGCTCGTCTGGCAAGGCGATGATGATTTTATGGTTCCGCGCGCTCATAGCGAATGGCTGGCAAAACATATTCCAACCGCTCAATTAAATTTCGTGCCCGGACATGGCCATATTTCTCTAGTCGAGAAATACCGAGGCGAAATTATCAATCAAGCTCGAAAGTTATTAGGAATTTAATCTTTCTTTTGGGGTTGGATAACTACATCTTTCGGTGAGAGTCTATGTGCTTGAAATTTGTTCACCTTTGAATCTTTGGGGTACCCGATAGCAAGCCCGGTGAGGATTTTGTAATCTTTTGGAACATCGAATTCGTCTCTGATGACATCGTCCCAAATCACAACTGCGCCTTGCAGACAAGTTCCTAAACCGCGAGCGTGGGCGGACAGAATGAGATTCTCTAACATTAAGCCTGCATCGTTAGCGGCAAAGATGTGCAGGCTCTTATGGATGTATATAAATAGTTCAAGCTGGGCATCAAAAAATTCATAGTTCTTTGCCCACTGCTCATCGCGAGCCTTTCGATCACCTCGTTGCACGCCGAGCCACTCGTACAGCTCTTTGCCCACCCGTTCTGCTCGAGGTTTCAATTCGGGTACATAACCTCGAGCAAGAAGGCGGTTGCTAGTAGGCAGTCCAGCCCCTTTGAAGAGCATCTTTACTTTTACAAATATGTTGCCATTCCTGAATTGAGAGAGCCTCTCCCAACGTTTAATGAATTCAGAACTTATCCGAACTTTGGTATCGCCTGTTGCAACGCAAATTTTGAATGGCCTGGTGTTAGACCAACTTGGTGCAGTAAGTGAATCCGCAATCAATTGTTCAATCAATTCATCTGGGATGGGAGTAGTT
>JBEGVX010000152.1:0-5958 GCA_041178105.1 Actinomycetota bacterium | reverse complement strand
CTTTTAATACTCTCTTAATACTCGCTTAATACATTAACAAGCCGCCACTGACGTTAATGGTCGCACCATTAACAAAAGAGGCGTTATCTGAAGCTAAGAAGAGAGTTACCCGCGCCAACTCATCGGGCTCACCCATCCGACGTAACGGGCAGGCAGCGGCAGCATCGGCAACAATCTTTGGATCGTTATCGACATGTTGCATTGGTGTATTAATTTGACCGGGCGCTACAACATTGACTCGAATGCCATGTGGCCCAAATTGACGGGCAAACCCGCGCGCTAGCGAAACGACCCCACCCTTCGAGGCAACGTATGAATCGGAGCCTTTCATTGGCCCAACGAGCCATGATGAAGAGGAGAAATTAATAATTCGACCAGGAATATTCCGCTCCATCATCGCTTTCCCTGCGGCACGATTGAGGAAAAATGTCGAGCGAAGATTGACATCTAATTGCACATCCCAATCCTCTTCGGTGACATCAAAGAGATCTTTACGACGTAAATATGCGCCAATATGCGCAAGAACAAAAATTCCGTTATAGCGAGCGTCAACTTCGGCTACTAAGTCTTCGCATCCTTTAACATCCTGCAAATCTAAAACGCGATAGATGTGATCTCCGGCAGGCATCTCCCGTTCGAGCTCTTGCAGGCCAGCTTCATCGCGAGCGGTAGCGCAAACTTTCATTCCTTCGCGAGCAAAGAGGAGCGCGGTTGCGCGTCCAATTCCACTGGAGGCGCCGGTAACAATCGCTACTTTGCCAGCAAGG
The DNA here is from genome assembly GCA_041178105.1 of Actinomycetota bacterium. Classification (GTDB taxonomy): domain Bacteria; phylum Actinomycetota; class Actinomycetes; order Nanopelagicales; family Nanopelagicaceae; genus IMCC26077. The sequence continues at coordinate 5,191 of JBEGVX010000152.1, read as the reverse complement.
CCAGCGCCGAGCGGTAGTGAGCTCATTATCTAGAAACTTCTGGGAAGGCAGGTTCCATATGCGCAACAGTGACCCAACCATGAGGCGCCGCCAAAATACGCTGAATGGAATTTGCCACCATATTCTTCGAACCTATTTGCGAATTAATTCCAGGCTTTAAAGTGATTGTTTGGAAGACCTTGCCATCAAGTGAGAGTTCTATTTCATCTTGTGCGCTCTTATTAATTCCCGCAAGATCCACGTGGCCATAGAAGTGCGATACAAACCAGGCTTTGCCATTTACCTTCGCGGTATAGGTTTGATTAACTCCTGCGCTCTCGCCCGCGGCAATGACAAATCGATTAGGTAGGTCGATCTCTTTATCAGTGATTAGCGGCAGCAGCTCTTTATCAATCGAATCAATGGTGATCCCCATGGCATCAGCTACCACGGTCATCGATTGCGGGAAGCCAGCATGGCCAAGAATCTCTTCGCGCTTTACCCGCTCGGCAAAAACTTCTGGCGTAAAACCCATTCCCAATCGGCGAAGAACTGTTGCGCCAAATCCTGAAATATTGACGGTACGACGTACTGCAACGGTGCAACCACGTGGCGCTGCGCCAAGGAGAGTGAGCACCAATGAATCGAAAATGAGCCCGGGATTTACTCCGGTTCCAGCGATGCTGACACCCTTTGACTTTGCGAGTGAATCTAATGAATCGGCGAGCGCTTTATCAACGGCCCATGGATAAGCACACTCTTCGGATGAAACGAGAACATGTGAACCACTGGAAACAGCAAGCTCAATGTCAGCTGCAACATCTTTGAATTTTGTCGTGGTTGCGATGATGACCAAATCTGCACCCGAGGTGAGCGCACGCTCGCGATCGTCTCTACCAAAAACTCCTAGGACTTTATGGTGAGGTACATCGCCAAGTAATTGTGCAACAGTTGTGCCGAGTTGTCCGGCGCCATAAATTGCGATTGTCGCCATTGCTGGAGATTAACTCTCGCAGGTTGCGATGGGGTCGCCAGTTTTAATCTCGTCGCCATCTTTGAAGAGAAGTTCGACGATGGTGCCGGCAACAGGTGAAGGCACTTCGACATTTGCCTTATCTGTCTCGACTTCCATGAGCGATTCACCTACAGCGACCGCATCACCTGGCTGCTTATGCCAAGTGACTAAGTAAACCGAATCGACGGTATCGCCAACGCGTGGCATTTTGATAGTCATTTTCATAGCGATGTACTCCTGGTCCTAATTCGTGAATACATTCTCGAACATAGATGCAACCGTTGGATCTGGCGCCGCTTGGCAAGTTGCCACAACGCCTTCGATCGTCTTGGTCATATCAGCACGCATCTTTTCGATCTTTGCTGAATCTAGAAGACCACGCTTGACCAAATCTTCTTCGGTTAACTTAATTGGATCGCGCTTCTCCCATTTTTCCAACTCACCCTCTGGGCGATAGAGCGCCTTATCGGCGCGAGAGTGGCCAGCAAAGCGATAAGTCTTTGCCTCAATCAACGTTGGTCCGCCACCGCTACGTGCGCGATCGACCGCCTCTTTGATTCCCTTACGCGTTGCATGGACATCCATGCCATCGACTGCATAGTGCGGCATTTTGTAACTCTCTGCGCGCATATGGAGATCTTCTAGCGGAGTGGTCTTATCGATACGACTGTACTCGCCATAAACATTGTTATCGCAGATAAAAATTGCCGGTAGCTTCCAGATCGCAGCGAGGTTAAGACCTTCATGGAAGGCGCCGATATTTGTCGCACCATCACCAAAGACTGCAACGCCAACGTTATCTTGACCCAATAATTGATAGGCAAGGGCTGCACCTGCAGCGATGGGAATTCCGCCACCAACGATTGCTGAAGTTGGTAGGAGACCAAGGCTCATATCGGCAAGGTGCATTGAGCCACCAACGCCGCCACAGCAACCAATGGTTTTACCCATAATTTCACCGAGCACTGATTCGGGAGTTAATCCGAGAGCTAACGCAACGCCATGGCCACGATAGGTCGCCATCACAGTATCTGTTGGTCGAAGTTCTGCAGCGAGCGCGATATCGAGCGCTTCTTGGCCAAGGCAAAGGTGTGTGGTGCCGCGAATCAAACCAGCGGCAAATAGACCATTGATTTGATTTTCGAACTCTCTGATTTCGAGCATGCGCTCGTAACCAGCAACCTCATCGCTCTGAACTGCCTTACGTCGTTCGAGTTGAATACTCATTATTTCAACCCCTCCATTTCCCACCAGGTTTTCGGAGTCTTACCGGTTGCGATTACTTCTTTAAGTTGTCGTGCAACATCTTCTTTTGTTGGAATGTAGCGCGTCTCTAGCGGACCGCTATAAGGCACTGGAATATCAGGAGCGGTGATACGGAATGGCGCAGCTTTCAGTTCGCTAAAGAGCGAAGAGGTTGCTGTCGCAACAATTTCGCTGCCCCAACCACCGCTTAATGGCGCTTCTTCAACAACGACCAAGCGACCAGTCTTCTTCACTGAATCAAGAACAGTCTTTCGATCCCACGGCACGATTGTTGCTAAGTCGATCAGCTCAGCGTTAATGCCTGACTCTTCTATTGCCGCCTTACAAACATCAACCATCTGTCCGGAAGAGACGATAGTGATATCGCTGCCAGGGCGAATTACGCGCGCCTGACCAATCTTTAACTTGAGATCCTTATCGACCTCGCCGCGCTTTGCATAAAGAATTCGTGGCTCGAGAATGACAACTGGATCGGGATCTTGAATTGCTGCGCGAGTAAGGCTGTATGCAGATTGAGCATCGCTGAGCATGATTAATTTCAAACCGGGAGTTGCGGTGAACCAATTCTCAAGCGTCTGTGAGTGTTGGCTTCCGAAACCAAGTCCCGAACCGCACGATGCGCGAACCACCATTGGTACGGAGAGTTTTCCATTGGAGAGGTAACGCATCTTCGCTGCTTCAGTGACAACCTGATCGAGCGCTACTCCCAAAAATTCGATGAACATAATTTCAACAACTGGCTTTGCGCCAAGAATTGCTGCGCCAACTGCTGCACCGGTAAATCCCATTTCAGAGATTGGTGTATCGCGCACGCGGACTGGCCCAAATTCAGCAAGGAGGCCTTCTGATGTCTTGAAGGGACCTTCCGCTTCTGCAACATCCTCACCAAAGAGCATCACCGTTGGATCGCTACGCATCTCGTCTGCTAACGCATTGACGATTGCTTGCCGGAATTGCATCGCCGCCATATACACACCCTTCGACTCAGATGATTTGGCTCCGGCTCGCCGACTCACATGGTGAAACTCACCAGAGTGGTGGCTGGAATCGTTTGCTAGGGTATTGACTGTCGAGCAACCCCGTCAAGGAGCGCCCATGTCGGATTCATCACCAGCGCACTCCAGCCCGCACTTACCCCTTGCCGGGATACGTATCCTCGATGCGACCTCAAATATCGCAGGTCCATTTGGTGGCGCAGTCCTTGCCGACCTTGGCGCCGATGTCCTCAAAATTGAAACCCCGGTCGGAGACCCGGCGCGTTCTATGTCGCCGGTCGATGGTGATCGCTCCGCGTACTTTCATATCGTCAATCGGAATAAAAGCGTTGAAAGTATCGACTTAAAATCTGATCAAGGAAAAGCGCGCCTTGCCGAGCTGCTCGCCACTGCCGATGTTTTTCTCACGAATTTTCTTCCGGATCGATTGCACGCACTCGGTATTGATCCCGAACATCTCATGGAGAGACATCCACGTTTAATTTTTGGAAATCTTTCCTCGTATGGCACAACTGGTCCTGATGCATCTGCACCTGGTTACGATGCAACGGTTCAAGCGCGAACGGGAATTATGCATGTCACCGGTGAACCAGATGGAAATCCGGTCCGCGCCGGAGTTTCGGTACTCGATGTTGGTGGCGGGATGTGGCTTGCTATCGGCATCTTGGCCGCACTTGTCGAGCGAAATAACACTGGCAAAGGAAAGTTGGTCGAAACTTCTCTCTACGAGACAGGCGCAACATGGGTGAGTTATCACCTCTCAGCTGAGCAACTCACCGGCGCGCCATCGGTTCGTTCGGGCAGTGGCCATCCAGCATTCTCTCCGTATGGGATCTTCACTACTAAAGATGGCACGCTCTGCATTGGCGTAGGGAGTAATAATATTTTTGCCAAACTTTGCACGTTGATTGAACGTGAAGATTTAATTACTGATTTGCGCTTTGCAGCAAATGTTGATCGAGTGAAAAATGCGAAAGAACTCAAGGTTGAGATTGAGAAATCTTTAACACAAAATAGCGCGCAACATTGGGCAGAACTTCTTGGCCGTAACGGTGTGCCAGCCGACCGAGTTGCACTTCCCGAAGAGCTCCATCACGATAAACAGGGCTCCGCAATTGACTTACTTTTGCCGTATCCAGATTCAGAGAGCAAGGTAAAAAAGATTCCGGGACTCCCACTTCGCTTCAATGGAAAACGGCCCCCCATTCGGAAGGCCGCTCCACATAAAGATCAGAATTAATTAAAACTTCTGACGATACTTATCAATCACTTCATCGATAATTTCAATTCCAAGACCTGGCTTACCAAGTGGTGGATAGACCCAGCCCTCTGAGTGAGTAAATGGCTCGGTGATCAGATCATTTTGCATTGGGTTACGTAGCGGTTTGAACTCAAAGAGGCGGAATGCCGCGCTGCTGAAGGAAACCGCAAGGCTGGCTGCAGAGATAATCGCTGATGACCAAGCGTGCGCATTAGCAGTTCTCTTGTAAGCTTCAACTCGCTCTGCTGCCTTCTTAAATCCGGTAATACCTTCAGCGCGACCTGGATCGATACCAAAGACATCGCAAGTGCCAGTCTTGAGAATCTCTTCGAAGCCAGCGACTTGCCACTCGCGCTCACCATAAGCGATGAGCGTCTTCGTCTTTGCGCGCAGATCTGCATAGCCTTGTGGATCCCATGCGCCAAGCGGCTCTTCAATCCAATCAATGTTGTAATCATCAAATGCCTGAACGCGCTTAACTGCTGTTGCAACATCCCATTTGATGGCATATCCAAGATCAATCATGATCATCTTGTCTTCACCAAGAGTTTCACGCATCGTCTTTACATACTCGACATCGCGATTATGTTCATAGCCAAGGTGGGCATGGCCACGCTTACCGAAACCAACCTTCATTCCTTGTAAACCTTGATCCATCCAAGTTTTTGCCTCTTC
>JBEGVX010000151.1:0-5655 GCA_041178105.1 Actinomycetota bacterium | reverse complement strand
TATTACCCACAAGGATGATGCTGAAGTTGCCATCAACTCAATTTTGCAAATCGCAGATCAAGAGCACGTTGCTGAAATTGTGGTTGGTATACCAAAGAGCCTATCTTTTGATAACACACTTGCACGGGATTCCGCACTGGGCTTCATCTCGCTTTTACAAAACCGCACCCAAATCAAGATTTCAGGGTATGACGAACGATTCACTACGGTAATAGCCAGTAAAAAATTACGCGATACCGGTCATGACTCTCGAACAATGAAATCTAAAATTGATGCTATGGCTGCTGCGGAAATACTTCAACAGTACTTGGACTCTCGTGGCTCTATCTAAATCACTACGTCTACAACTGACAGCAGGAATGATGATGCTGGTCTTTGTTGGAACGCTCTTTTTAATTAGGGAAATAAGAAAACCTGATCCTATTCCTAATTATTCAGTGAGTGAACGTGCGGGCGAGACCATAGTGGTCATACCCTCCGGCGCAACAGGCGATCAGATTGCTCGAATACTATTTGAAGCAGAAGTTGTGAAAAGCGCTCGCGCTTTTTTTGCTGCCGCTACGGCGAATCCTAAATCTCAATCAATACAACCAGGGACCTACTCTATAAATCAAAGAATTCCTGGATCGGAAGCGGTCAGCCAATTACTAGACCGTGATCGGCGCTTATTAGTCCTTCTCATTAGAGAGGGTGAGCGAACTTATGAAATTGCCGATGAACTTGTCAAACTTAAATTTGATCAAAAAAGCATTACAACCCTAATCAATGAGCGGATCAATGTTCCCGGCTTTGGAGAGCAAGAGCCAGAAGGATTTTTCTATCCGGCGACGTATAACTTGATTCCTGGCGAAGAACTCGGAGCTGTTCGTTCTCGGCTACTAGAGAAATTTGAGAGCGTCATGAAAGAACTGGATTTCTCTTCGAGGGCAAAAGATATTGGTCTGACCTCCTATCAAGCGCTCATAGTTGCTTCTATAACCCAATCGGAAGGTTTTAATGAAAGTGATTTTAAAAAAATTGCACGGGTTATTTACAATCGAATGAAGTTAGGGATGCCACTTCAGATGGATAGCACTGTGCTCTATGCTCTCAAAGAGCGTCGTATTGCCGTGACAAATCGCGATATTTCTATTGCATCCGCGTTCAACACCTACACCAGAAAGGGATTGCCTCCTACGCCGATAAGCAACCCCGGTAAAGCAGCGTTGGAAGCTACTGTCAATCCTGACCAAGGTGATTGGTTATACTTCGTAACAGTGGAGCCAGGCATAACGAAATTCACATCCTCTTATAAAGAATTCCTAACCTTTAAAAGAGAGTTTCAGAGAAATTTGCGAGCTGGGAAATTCGAAGGTGGTTCATGATTAGAGCGAGCGTGCTGGGTTCACCGATATCTCATTCGCTCTCGCCCATTATTCATCATCGTGCATACCAGGTTCTTGGTTGGGATTGGGCCTACGAGAGACACGAAGTCGCTTCAGGTCAACTTGGAAATTTTTTGGAGGAAAATAAAGGTCGATTTCGTGGGTTATCCCTGACCATGCCGCTCAAAGAAGAAGCTTTATCTCTGGTCGATTCGCTCTCTGATTTGAGTAAACGCGTCAATGGGATCAACACTATTGTGATTGATGAGTTGGGAAGCCATGGCCACAATACCGATGTTCAAGGTTTCATCGATGCGTTATCTTTTCATCGCGTAAGCATCCCTTCGAATGTGACCGTTTTAGGTGGGGGAGCTACTGCGAGAGCCGCGATAGCGGCAGTAGATGGCAGGGCCCAGTACATCAAAGTTTTCTCTCGTTCGGCACATCGAAGCAAAGCGCTCGTTAATTCTGCTACAACTTCAATAGTGTCAGTATTCGGCTGGGATGAGATTTATAAAGAAGCGGGACTTTCTGCTGAATTAGTTATCTCAACAACGCCAAAGGGCGCTACCGATTCTCTGCAGATTAGCGAGCAAGTCCACACGCTTTTTGAGTCGCTCTACAATCCTTGGCCTACTTCAATGCTTTTAGCCTGGCGCTCCTGCGGAGGTTCGGGAATCGATGGGTTGGATCTTCTCGTGTGGCAAGCAATTGGGCAACTAGAGGTGATGGGTTTTGATCAGGGGGCGGTGCAGGGCGCTCGAGAGGAGCTCTACCACCAGATGCGTGCGAGCGCTCTTCAATCTCTGGGTTTGTAATTTCAATACTGTTGATAACCCCATCCTCATCGCTTACGGAGTAATTACCCTGTTGCGATGATGTTTGAGATGGTTTTTTTGTTTTCCGTTCGCACTGTCGCCACTCTCTGGTTCTTAAGATTCATGTTGAACAAAATGGAAATAGAGATTCCCAAAGTGAGCGTTGTCGTATTTTCTCTTGCTTTAAATTTGTACACACAGGAGGAGAGGTTCATTCTCTTGGGCGCCGTTCTATTTCTTACTTCGGAACTTGACCGGAGAGAATTTCGGATTCCTGATTTCTTTACCAAGCCTGCGCTCTATATATTCACAATATTGGCCGGACTAGATTGGCGACATCTAGCGGTAGCGTGGGGCTGGATTGCTCTGATGTACGGATTCACTTACTTGGCTCCACATGCTCTTGGGCGGGGTGATGTAAAGCTCATTGGCGCACTCATTCTGCTTTCTAAGTGGATGACCGATACACCGCCCCAACTCTTTCTCGCCCTACTCCTTGCACTTGCGAGCTTGTTGGCTCTTCCTGGCTCTCTCCTTATGCGCAGCAGAAGGTGCGGATATCCCTTCGCACCAGCCATTTCCGGCGCAACCCTCCTGCTTCTCTGACCCTCTCGAATAGGCGTCATGTAGAGCCACTTATCTGAGAGAATTATCCAATGCTCAGATGGCTAACAGCAGGCGAATCCCATGGTCCAGCGCTCTCCGCGATAGTGGAGGGAATTCCGGCTCAGGTTGAAGTCACCTCAAAGGATCTTGATTTTCATCTAGCTCGTCGCCGACTTGGCGTTGGTCGCGGTGCGCGACAGAACTTCGAAGCGGATCAGATTTCAATCCTCGGTGGAATCCGACATGGATTAACCCAGGGTGGTCCTATCTCTATTCAAGTGGGCAATACCGAATGGCCGAAATGGGAGAAAGTGATGGCCGCCGATCCTGTATCGGCGGAAGAACTTGCCGGGCTTGGTAGGAATGCGCCCCTTACTCGACCTCGACCAGGACATGCTGACTTGGTAGGAATGCAAAAATACGATTTTGATGATGCTCGTCCAATCTTAGAACGCGCTTCTGCTCGCGAAACTGCGGCGCGAGTTGCACTTGGAGCTGTCGCACGACTCTTTTTAAAACAAGCTGCCGGAATAGAAATCTTTAGCCATGTCGTATCTATTGGCAGTGCACGCATATCTGAGGGGCACCCATTGCCCGTTCCAAAAGATATGTCAGAAATCGACGCCGACCCAGTTCGTGCCTTTGAAAAAAGCGCTAGTGATGCAATGGTTGCTGAAATTGAGAGCGCACATTCTTCCGGTGACACGTTGGGCGGAGTTATCGAAATACTCGCATACAACGTGCCACCAGGATTAGGTTCGCACGTCCACTGGGATCGAAGGTTGGATAGTCGAATTGCTGGTGCCTTAATGAGCATCCAAGCGATCAAGGGCGTCGAAATCGGGGATGGGTTCACAACAGCAACACGCAGGGGTTCGCAAGCACATGATGAAATAGATATGACAAAAGATGGCATTCAACGACGAACAGGTCGTTCCGGTGGAACAGAAGGTGGCATGAGCACTGGAGATCCGCTCCGCGTTCGGATTGCGATGAAACCTATCTCCACTGTGCCTAAGGCGCTCGATACCATCGATGTTGCAACTAAAGAGGCAGCAAAGGCGATTAATCAAAGATCAGATGTTTGTGCGGTGCCCGCCGCTGGCGTAGTCGGTGAAGCGATGTTAGCTCTGGTCATTGCTGATTCCCTCCTTGAGAAATTTGGTGGAGACAGTTTGCAAGAAATTCAGCGCAATATTCGGGGATACCTCGACAACCTTGAAATTAGGTAGGTCGCGGTGAATAAACCACCAGTAATAATCACCGGTCCTCCTGGAGCAGGAAAGAGCAGTACCGCGCGCGCTTTAGCCGAAATCATCGGCGGCGAAGTTATTGATACAGATCTTTTGATTGAAGAATCTTGTGGGAAAAAAATCTCAGATATTTTTACGGATGAAGGTGAACCGTACTTTCGTGAGCAGGAAGAGCAGGCCGTGCTAAGAGCGCTTCGCCAAGAGAGTTCTCGAAGGAAAATTATTTCATTAGGCGGGGGAGCAATTCTCTCCCCGCGCACACAGGAACAACTTCGAAATAGCAATGGCTCCATTATCTTTCTTAACGTCAGCATCGCTCATGCCGCGCCCCGCATCGGTTTCAATCGAGATAGACCGCTTTTAGTCGACAATCCTCGTGCTAAATGGGTTGCTTTAATGAAGGAACGGTTGCCGGTTTACCAATCACTTGCAACTATCATCGTGGACACTGATGCAAAAAGTGCTCGTGAAGTAGCCCAAGAAATTGCAAAGGCAGTTTGATATCCGTGAGTAAGAAAATAACTGTCAATGCCGAACACTCATACGATGTCGTTTTTGAGAAATTTTCTCATGGCTTAATTGCGCCGATTATAGATAATGCAACAAAGATCGCAATTGTCACTCCGAGCGAGTTGGTCCATCTTGGAAAGTCAATCCAAAGCCAACTTGAGGGTCTTCAGGGGATTCAAAAAGTACTCTTGATCGAAGTTTCTGAAGGAGAAGCCCAAAAAAATTTATCAACAGTAAATGCATGCTGGAACGAACTAGGAGAAGCAAATTTTCGTAGAAATGATGTAGTTATTGGGTTAGGTGGCGGAGCTACAACTGACCTTGCGGGTTTTGTTGCGGCAACCTGGCTAAGGGGCATCAAATGGATTGCAGTTCCAACCTCTCTTGCCGGCATGGTTGATGCGGCCGTAGGCGGGAAAACTGGAATAAATACAGATGCAGGAAAGAACTTAGTTGGCTCTTTCTACTCTCCACAATTGGTCGTTATTGATGTGGATTACCTCAAAACTCTACCGAAGGCGGAATTACGCGCCGGAATGGCGGAGGTTATCAAGTGCGGCTTTATCTCGGATCAAAGAATTCTCGAAATTATCGAAGAACGCGATGACTTCTATGATTGTGAAAGTCATTCTCTGAGAGAATTAATAGAGCGAGCGGTTGCGGTAAAAGCTCGCGTAGTGTCTCAGGATCTTCGAGAGAGTTTTCTGCGGGAGATTCTTAACTATGGCCATACGCTAGCGCACGCTATTGAACGGCATACCGGTTATACCTGGAGACATGGCGATGCTGTTGCTGTCGGGTTGGCATTTATCGCCAACCTCGCTGTTGAGGCTGGCATATCTTCACCGTCGCTACGCGATCGCCATTTAGCGATACTCACCCGTGCGCAATTGCCTATAACGTACCAATCTGCAGCCTGGCCAGAACTTCTGGCTAATATGCAAATAGATAAAAAATCGCGGAGTAGTGGAGTTCGGTTCGTGGCACTTGCGGATAATTATGAAGTGGTGCGCTTAGAGGGCATTGCTAATGAAGTTTTACTTAAAGCTTATGAGAGAATTTCCTCATGAAGATTTGGGTACTCAACGGGCCAAATTTAGGTCG
>JBEGVX010000150.1:0-3700 GCA_041178105.1 Actinomycetota bacterium | reverse complement strand
GTAATTCCATCTGTGAAGGAGAGCACCTCGCCAACAATGATGACGTGATCACCGGCCTCATGTTGCGCAGTAGTTCGCGCAGTGAAGTAGGTCTTGGCGCACGCGAGCGCTAGCGCAGGGTGCTCTGCACTTGGCCCGATTACCTCAATATCGACGAAGCGATCAGCGCTTGGTCCGGTAAAGCGTTTTACCAAATCCTCCTGTCCCGCCTCGACAAAATGAACGGCCCAATTCTTGGCCCTTCGCCAGAGTGGATAGGAAGAGATTTTTTTATCTACACACCAAGAAACCAATATTGGATCGAGCGAGACCGAGGTTAGTGAGTTACAGACAATTCCCACCCGTTCTCCATCGACCTCAGCGGTCACTATGGAAATACCTGTAATCCACCCGCTCATAAGTGAACGGAAGGAGCGCGGGTTAATTGCCGGACTTGCCATCTCGCTAACGGTACGACCATTGGGGCACTTCCTGGGAATCGAAAGGCGGGGTTAGTGGTGGGCTAACCGGGAGTAGGAGGGGGGAGGGTGGTTGACTGTGGGGAAATGTGGAGTAAAGTGGGGGATACAACCTTGGGGAAGGGGGCCAATACCGCATGTTTCTTGGCACCTATCAACCCCGCCTCGATGAAAAAGGGCGCCTAATCCTCCCGGCCCGATTCCGTGATGATCTCGCCGCAGGACTTGTCATCACCAAAGGTCAGGAACGTTGCCTCTATGTCTGGCCCGCACAGGAGTTCGCAACCCTCACTGAAGCGATGCGCCAAGCGCCAGTTACTGCAAAATCTGCCCGCGATTACATGCGCGTGATGTTCGCTGGCGCACACGATGAAATTCCTGACAAACAAGGTCGCGTCACCATTCCGCAATCGTTACGTAGTTACGCAGCGCTAGAAAAAGAGTGCGTTGTTATTGGCGCAAATACGCGAGTAGAGATTTGGGATCTTCAATCCTGGGAGAGCTACCTCGCAGATCGCGAAAAGAGTTTTGCTGATGTATCTGAGGAGGTTTTCCCTGGTCTCTTTTAGCCCCTGATTTTCGGTCACTGCCGCACCGAGTATCGACGCCCCTTCCCCGGCGCCGATCGATCCGTCCGGCGGCGGTGTCCAAAGGTCAGGAGAGAAAAACCAGAAGAGGTACCGAAGCAAAAAGCAAAAAGCAAAAAGCAAGAGCCAGAGAGGGGAAGGTGAAGAAAGTGATAGAGAACGAACATATTCCAGTAGCGCTTGATCGCACTATTGAATTGTTAACACCTGCGCTTTCTGTAACTTCTCCATATTTGATTGACGCCACTCTTGGTCTAGGTGGCCATACCGAAGCGCTACTTGAGAAGTTTCCTGACTTACACATCATCGGAATTGATAGAGATAAAAGTGCATTAGAGAAAGCAGCTACTCGCCTTGCTCGATTTAGCAACCGCACAACGCTGGTCCACGCAGTTTATGATCACATTTCGCAAGTAGCCAGCAATCAAGGGCTTAATCAAGTGCAAGGAATTCTCTTTGATTTGGGTGTTTCTTCGATGCAACTTGATCAAAGCGATCGTGGATTTGCTTACTCGCACGAAGCCCCTCTTGATATGCGGATGGATCAAAGTACAGGAGTTAGCGCTAACGAGGTTATTAACAACTCTTCGCATGAGGAGTTGACCCGAATCATTCGTGAATATGGTGAAGAGAAATTTGCGAGTCGAATTGCGGCACGAATTATCGATGCTCGGAAAGTTGCCCCAGTAACTTCAACGACTGCTCTAGCGCAAATTGTTAAAGAGAGCATTCCAGCCGCTACTCGTCGAACTGGTGGGAACCCTGCCAAGCGAACCTTTCAAGCCCTTCGTATTTATGTCAATAATGAAATTGAAGTTTTAGAGCGAGCGATTCCTGCGGCACTTGAATTGCTCTCAATCAGCGGGCGAATGGTTGTGCTCTCATACCACTCGCTCGAAGATCGCATAGTAAAAAAAGCATTTGCAGAGGTAAGCACATCTGAAGTTCCACATGGCCTTCCTGTCGAACCAAAGCCTTCGCGCTACCAACTTCTCACCCGCTCAAGTGAAGGTGCAAGCGCCGCTGAGATGGAAGTAAATCCGCGTGCGCAATCAGTACGTCTTCGCGCAATCGAGAGAAGGGCTGCGTAATGGCTCTGACTGCACGAAAGATTCCCCTTGTTAAATCTATGCCTACCGCTCGAACACCAGAACCACTGCTACGTCTTGTTCAAGATTTGAAAGTAACGGATGGAAAATCGGTCACGACTACAGCATTCGTTTACTTAGTCTTTGGCGCTCTCATTACGAGCATTTTTATGGTCATGGCGTTGAACATGGCTCTGAATCAGGATTCCATCAAACTCCATCGCTTAAAAATCGAAGCGCAGGCAATTGCAGACCAAGAGGAAGCAATCACCGCACAAGTAGCACGTTTCTCATCGCCACATATGTTGGCTAAGCGAGCTCGCACTTTAGGCATGGTGCCAAGTGGCACACCTGAATTCCTGGATCTTCGACCTAAGGTCAGCGTTGATTCAGAAGTCGCGGTAAAGGGCGTGGCACCTTGAGCCCCATTCGAATTGCACAAGGCAGATTGAGGGCAACACTTCTAATAATTGCACTCCTATTTGTGACGTTCTTCTTTAGATTAATTGATGTTCAGGCAGTCAATGCAAAAGAGTATGCAGAGCGAGCAACTCGGGAATTAACCAGGACAGCAAAACTTCCTGCGCCACGAGGCGAGATAACTGATCGTAATGGCCATGTTCTCGCTCGGAGTATCGAATCGCTAGATCTTGTTGTAGATCAAACTTTGATCAATCGACCACAGCGCGCCGCAGAGATTGTTGCACCAATTATTGGGGAGAGCACCTCGTACGTTGAGTCGCGCTTAACTGGAACCCGAAAGTTTGTTTACGTTGCCAGAGATATCACGCCAGCACAATGGAAAAGCATTAAAGCTGCTTTGGTCGCGGAGAATGCCGAAGTTAAACTCTCCAAGCGCATCGGCGGATTCTTTAGTGAGCGTGGCTTTCGAAGAGATTATCCAGAGAAGTATCTTGCAGCGTCACTTCTCGGCTTTGTTAACTCTGCCGGAGTTGGTGGTGGCGGAATGGAGTCTTCGCTCAACAGCACGCTTGCAGGAAAAGATGGCATTTTCACTTATGAAAATGGTGGTGGCCCATCGATTCCCTCGTCACGACAGATTTTAATTCCTCCACAACCTGGTAAATCAGTTCGGTTGACTATCGATCGCGATTTGCAGTGGGCCGCAGAAGATGCCATCACAGCTTTAGCGAAAGAGACGAAAGCCAGCTCGGTCAGCGCAGTGATTATTGATCCTGCGACAGGTGAGATTTTGGCCCTTGCAACTGCCCCCGGGTTTGATCCAAATAACTTTTCGCAAACTAAAGCATCACTACTGAAAATTCCGTCTGTTCAAGATATTTACGAACCAGGCTCTACGGGCAAAGTTATGACTATGGCTGCCGCACTCGAAGAGAAGGTTGTTACGCCAACTACTGTTTTTAAGACGCCCGATAAAATTAGAAGAGCGGGTAAGACCTTCAATGATCACGACAAGCACTCAGTATGGAAACTCACCGCTACAGGAATTCTTGCAAAATCTAGCAACGTCGGAACAATCAAAATCAGCGAGCGGATGAGTGAAAACACCCTTTATTCATATTTAAGAAAATTTGGAATCGGTGAA
>JBEGVX010000149.1:0-9196 GCA_041178105.1 Actinomycetota bacterium | reverse complement strand
ATTGCTGCCCCAAATAAAATTGTTGCGCAAGGAGATGTTCGGTACGCCACTAGAAGTTCTACCTCTCCAGTTGATTGGCAATACAACACCATCGATTTAGGGCGACGTGAATCCCCAATTGCGGGATTCGATGTTGCACTGCACGCGACGGGCGAAAAACTCATGGCTGCTTGGTTGGCAACATCAACCGCATCGCCTGTCCAAGCCGATCGAATACGATGGATGGATCTCAACAACCCAAGTTCACTCGTCGAAGAGAAATTAAATGTTGCGCCAAAAGCGCCGATAGCAATATCTGATATGTCTGTGATTTACGGATGTGAAGATCGCCTCTGCAACTTCGATTTATCTACAAGAAAGAGCAAACTGGCAAGCGAAGATTCAACGACAAAAACCTCAAAGATTGCCTGGATAACCATCAAAGAAAGAAGTTATGCATTGGCAAACGCTTCCGGAAAACTCTCGCTACTAAAGCGACCAGATTTCTAGGAGTACAGAATTACTTGGCGTTACGACGTTGAATTCTAGTTTTCTTGAGAAGTTTCTTATGCTTCTTTTTCGCCATACGCTTGCGGCGCTTTTTTACTACTGAACCCACGTCACGCTCCCTCAGGATTTAATTGCACTTGCAGGGGGAAGGTTACCCCAATTTCAGCTATAGGAATGACACCCGTGCGCCGGTCTCGGCGGAGTATGTCAGTACCACACACCCCTTATTTACTGTGGTCGCCAGGGAAATCAACTGCTGCTTCGCCACTCGTAGACCTTTTTGAAGTTGCCCCTTTGAATCAACGGTAAAGAGAAATATCTCAGGCCCCGATGGCGTAAATGTGAGTGATTTGCTCGCACCTAGAAGTGAGACCGCCACACAATTTCCCGCAACTGCAGCGCTATCACTCTTTTGGAATCTTGCCGTCCAGGTTACAGAGCCAGTTGGTGAGAATGCCGTGACTACGCTTTCGCGGACTTTTTTAACTTCTGAAGTACCAGCGACAATCACATTACCGCTTGCAAAATTCCAGGAACGAACCGCTCCTCTACCACTACTTCGAAGAACCTTCTCTAACTTTCCTGAAGTCGTTGAAATTGTCAGAACTATCGCATCAATTTTGCCAACTAGTTTTCGGTCTACAAGAACATCTCCGCTGCTTCCAACTATGACCAAACTCTTACTTGAGCGAGAAATTATTTTATTGAATTGAGTGCGCTTCTCTCCGTAGGAGTACGAAGCCTGAAGTTTCTCGTCACCAATTACATAGAGTGCGCCAATCTGCACTCCCTCTGCACGGTACTCATTACCTGCTAGGAATACCCGATTGGAAGTGATTGATATAGATGTAGGAATAAAAGATTTTTCATTTCTTACGTTGGTAATCGCAACAATTTTCCCAGATAGATCAATCTCTGCTACGAAAAGATTAGCTATATCTTCGCGAAACTTTTCTTTTGTGCCAACGATTACACCATCAGGATTAACCAATGGAATATTTTTGGTGGGACTTGTAGTTGGGCTAGCTGGTGTAGTTGTGTTAGTCGAAGATGAGGCGGAGGCTGAAGGATCAGACGTTGGAGCCACAGTGTCGGTATTTGGTCCGATTTTCACGGCACCTTGTGATATTCCTGCGACAAAAATGGAGGTGCCTGAGGCCGCTATTCCAGTAATAAAACCCCTCTGAATTCCGAGTGGATTTACGCTCCAAAGTAGCGCGCCTTTTTCGTCTATAAACGAAAGCAAATTTTTATCTTCGCTATCCGTGCCCGCAATGAGAAAGCCCTGTTGAAAGCGGATGAAATCTGCAACTTCCGTAATTGCTGGTATGGAAATGCTGTTAGAAATTTTAATTAATGGAATTTTTGGAGCGGCAGATGCTGGAACAATAGCGAATAGTCCAAAGAGAGTTAATGAAATAGAAACGGCGAGCGCCGCAGAAATCTTGGCGAGAGCTTTCATCCTGAGGCGAGTTCACGCGATCTATCTCGTGCTGCCGTTAAAGCTTTGGAGAAAATTTCGCCCAGCCCACTATCCTGCAAAACTTGGAGCGCTGCAGCAGTAGTTCCATTTGGACTCGTTACATTTGCTCTAAGGGTTGCTGGATCTGCACCACCTCCAGCGAGCATTGACCCAGCACCAATCAACGTTTGAATAGTTAACTCTTGCGCGACTTCGCGTGAAAGCCCTAACTCGACTCCGGCAGCAATCATCGACTCGACGATGAGGAAAAAATAGGCCGGCCCCGAACCACTCACTGCAGTTACTGCATCTTGAAGCGACTCATCCACTCGAAGGACCTTGCCGGTCCCAGAGAGCAAGCGCTCCACATCCGCTAAATCGCTATCGCTTGTTCGGCTGCCACCGGAAATTGCTGCCATGCCAGCGCCAACTAATGCAGGGGTGTTTGGCATTACTCGTACCACTCGATGGGGAATCAGGCTCTCAATCAGTGATGTCGGCTTGCCAGCGATGATTGAGATAACAAGTGCGCTTTCAGGCAGGTCTGCACCATATGCGGCCAAAGTTGCCTGAAGATCATTTGGCTTCACTATCAGGAAACAGTGGGAAACTCCCTGCAAATCCTGTAATTCCCGTACCCCGTACCTTGTCACGAGCTCTCGGCTTCGCTCAGCCCGCTTTTCAATAATGCCAATTTCACTAGGAGCAGTACCAGCCTTGATCAGGCCAGCGAGAATTGCCTCGCCCATCGCGCCTGCACCTATGAGTGCCAGTGAACCCATGTGTTAAAGCCTAGCGTCAGATACCTCTATTGTTCCTCCTGTGCCTGAGGTAAAGCCTGATTTCCCCCGTGAGTGGGTGGAGTTTGTTGACCCCGCCGATCCCGATGGCGACAGATTTCGTTGTGACATCACCTGGCTAACTTCAAGCTGGAGTTGCATCTACGGAAATGGCTGCCAAGGAATATATGCGCAGACTCCACATGATGGATGCTGCTCGGAAGGCGCGATGTACTCCGATAAAGATGATGAGAAGCGCGTTCTCAAGTACGCAGCAAAACTTAAGCGTAGTGAGTGGCAATTTTTCGACGAGGCACAGCCGAAGCGCAAAGGTGGAAAATTAAATATTAGTGAAGTTGATGAAGATGACGAACGAAAAACTCGCAACGTTCAGAATGGGTGCATCTTTCTCAATCGAAAAGGGCATGAAGCGCCTGGTTTCACTGGAGAAATGGGTTGCGTCCTTCATCACTTGGCGATTCGAGAAGGTGTGCACTTCGTTGAAACTAAGCCTGATGTTTGTTGGCAACTTCCCATTCGTCGCTCCTTTGAAAAGTTGGATCTCGGCGACGACGAGGTCAAGCAAGTGACTGTGATTGGTGAGTATGAGCGCCGTGGTTGGGGTCCTGGCGGAGTTGAATTTGATTGGTACTGCACTAGTAACTCAGAAGCCCATAACGGTAAAGACCCCGTTTACATATCAAATGCTTATGAATTAATTAAATTAATGGGCACAAAGGCATATGCGGTCCTCAAGGAGATTTGTGATGCGCGGATGGAAGCGCGGCGCCAAGCAACGCCCAAACTCCTGCCGCTACTTCAGGTCCACCCCGCCACGCTTTTGGCACAAGAGGGCAAGAGTCGGTAGTTCGCCCTAGGCTGTTAGCTATGGCCAAAGCACCTGCGCGTGACCCCTTTCGCTGCACCGAATGCGGTTGGAGTACCACTAAATGGGTTGGGCGCTGTGGAGAGTGTCAGGCATGGGGAAGCGTCGAAGAGAGCGGTGGTCTAACTCCACGAAAGATCACACTTCTTCCAGGTGCGGTCGCTGCGCCTGCAACTCCAATTGGTGAAATTAATCTCGCCGCTGCACAGTCACGCTCTAGTGGCGTTGCCGAACTTGATCGTACTCTTGGTGGCGGTTTGGTTCCCGGTGGCGTGCTCTTACTTGCAGGCGAGCCAGGAGTTGGTAAATCAACGTTGCTACTAACAGTGGCCGCTGAAAGTGCGCGTAATGGATTAACTAGCCTCTATCTCACCGGCGAAGAATCTGCGGCTCAGGTTCGTCTGCGCGCTGAACGGTTAAAAGCTATTGACCCTTCGCTCTGGCTCGCTGCTGAGACAGATCTTGCAGCGCTTATCTCACACGTAGATCGCGTCCAACCGGATCTTTTGATTATCGATTCGATTCAAACAATCGCAAGTAGCGCGCTCGATAGTTCTCCAGGAAGCATTACTCAAGTTCGAGAGGTCGCAAATACCGCGATTCGAATTGCAAAAGAGCGCGGTATCACGGTAATTCTCGTTGGACATGTCACAAAAGATGGTTCGATAGCCGGACCTCGATTGTTAGAACATCTTGTCGATGTCGTTCTCAATTTTGAGGGAGATCGCCACTCCAGACTCCGATTAATTCGTGCAGTAAAAAATCGTTTTGGCGCCACTGATGAAGTTGGATGTTTTGATCTCCACGATGGTGGCATCACAGGTGTTGCCGATCCCACTGGCCTTTTCACTACTCGCCATGCCGAACCGGTACCGGGTACCTGTCTCACCGTTGCGCTCGAAGGTCGACGGGCTCTCGTAGCTGAAATTCAAGCGTTGGTTGGCGCAGAGAAAGATCGTGACTACGGCAATGCTCGTCGAGTGACTAGCGGTCTTGATTCCTCACGATGTGCAATGACCCTTGCAGTCCTCGAACTTCGCGCTGGCGTCAATTTGGCTGGGCGCGATGTTTACGTTGCCACTGTTGGTGGAATGAAACTCGTCGAACCATCAGTTGATTTGGCGCTCGCCCTTGCTGTGGCCTCTGCTGCAGTCAACCTCGCATTACCACCTGATCTCATCGCAATCGGCGAAGTTGGTCTTGCCGGAGAGATTCGCCGAGTGAATGGGCTCCAACAGCGAGCGCAAGAGGCGCACCGCCTTGGATTTAAGAAGGCGATTCTTCCTGCCGGAAGCGAGGTAAAGGTTGCAGGTATGGATATCGTCGAAGTCCATCGCCTCGCACAAGCGCTCGAAAAGGTAAAACTCCTGCCACAAAATCAAAAGTGATTTCATATGAATGTAGTTATTGAGTGGTATCAACAGCATAAACGCACTCTCCCCTGGCGAAGCAGTACTCCCTGGGGCGTAGTGGTGAGCGAATTTATGTTGCAACAAACTCCTGTTCATCGCGTTCTGCCGCAATGGCATCGGTGGATGGAGCTCTGGCCCACTCCTGCAGATTTAGCAAGCGCACCATTGAGTGATGCGCTCCGGGAATGGGGGCGCCTTGGCTATCCCCGACGCGCTAAGCGTTTACATGAATCGGCACAAATTATTGTTCGTGATTTTAACGGTGTAGTTCCAGAAGAAATTGATCAGCTCCGCAGACTCCCTGGAATCGGCGAGTACACCGCCGCTGCAATTTCTGCATTTGCATTTGGCAACTCAGAACTTGTGCTCGATATAAATATCAGAAGGCTCTACACCCGTTGTTGGCTTGGCAAGAGCGCGCCCACAAGTGCGCCAAATAACTCTGAACGTGAACTTGCCCGTGGCTTAATTCCTGAAAATGATGATGGCACATGGGCTGCCGCAACAATGGAATTGGGCGCCCTCATCTGCAAAGCCCGCAATCCACTTTGTGAAGAGTGCCCACTAATGAATCAATGCCTCTGGCGCGAAATCGGTTACCCAGAGGATGAAGTAAATAAAAAGCGCGTTCAATGGCACGGCAGCGATCGTCAATGTCGTGGCGCAATTATGCAAGCGCTACGAGAGAAACCAGCTGTCACTGAAGCAGAGTTAAAGAAAATTTGGAGTAGTCGCTCTCAATACGAGAACGCGCTCGCCTCGCTACTTGAAGATGGACTCATCCAGAAGGAAGGCAAGCGCTTTAACCTTGCAAATTAGCCTTTAACTTGTTGGCGCCTCTTGTAAATCCTCTGGGGTATCAGGAGTCGAAGCTATTGGCGTTGATGTAAAGGTGAAATGGGCATCGCTACCCTCACCCGTTGCATCAATAAGCACCAACTCACCCGCTCCCATCTCACCAAAGAGAATTTTCTCAGAGAGCACATCTTCGATCTCGCGTTGGATTGTGCGGCGAAGTGGTCGTGCACCCATCGCAGCGTCGTAACCCTTTGCAGCGAGAAGATTCTTAGCTGCTTGCGTTAGTTCGATTCCCATATCCTTATCTTTGAGGCGGGAGTCAACGCCGGTAATCATGAGATCGACAATTTGAACAATCTCGTTCTGACTCAACTGATGGAAGACGATGATGTCGTCAATTCGGTTGAGGAATTCTGGTCGGAAATGGGCCTTCAACTCATCGGTCACCTTCGCACGCATGCGATCGTATGAGGTCAGCGCATCGCCGCTATTGGCAAAGCCAAGATTTACTGGCTTTGAAGCATCCCGAGTACCCAAGTTGGTAGTCATGATGATGACAGTGTTCTTGAAATCTACAACACGGCCTTGCGCATCAGTGAGGCGACCATCCTCAAGAACTTGAAGGAGTGAGTTGAAGATATCTGGGTGCGCCTTTTCAATTTCATCGAAAAGAACTACCGAGAATGGACGGCGTCGAACTTTCTCAGTGAGTTGACCACCCTCGTCGTACCCCACATATCCTGGAGGTGATCCGAAGAGGCGAGAAACAGTGTGTCGCTCTGCATACTCACTCATATCAAGTTGGATGAGTGCGCTCTCGTCACCAAAGAGGAATTGGGCGAGCGTGCGTGAAAGTTCAGTCTTACCAACGCCTGATGGGCCGGCGAAGATGAAGGAACCGCCAGGGCGCTTTGGATCCTTGAGGCCTGCGCGAGAACGTCGAATTGCTTGGGAGAGCGCCTTGATTGCTTGCTCTTGTCCAATGACGCGCTTATGTAGCTCATCTTCCATTTTAATAAGACGTGCGGTCTCTTCTTCGGTCAACTTAACAACCGGAATACCCGTTGAGAACGCAAGCACTTCAGCGATTAACTCTTCATCGACAACGGAAACCTGATCGAGGTCTCCAGCCTTCCATGACTTCTCGCGTTCAACTTTCTCGAGAATAAGGGTTTTCTCTTTGTCGCGAAGAGCTGCTGCTTTTTCAAAATCCTGCCCATCAATTGCAGATTCCTTCTCTCGACGGACAGAAGCAATCCGATCATCAAATTCGCGTAAATCCGGTGGCGCTGTCATTCGTCGAATGCGAAGGCGAGACCCGGCTTCATCAATAAGGTCGATTGCCTTATCAGGCAAGAATCGGTCAGCGACGTACCGATCGGCAAGATTTGCTGCAGCGGCGAGCGCACCGTCAGAAATAGAGACATGGTGATGAGTTTCGTAACGATCCCGAAGGCCCTTGAGAATTTCAATTGTCTGAGCGACCGTTGGCTCTGAAACTTGAATTGGTTGGAAACGTCGTTCGAGCGCAGCATCTTTCTCAAGATGTTTGCGATACTCATCGAGAGTGGTTGCGCCGATTGTTTGAAGTTCACCGCGAGCTAACATCGGCTTCAAAATACTTGCTGCGTCGATTGCTCCTTCTGCAGCACCGGCGCCAACAAGGGTATGAATTTCATCAATAAAGAGGACGATATCGCCACGGGTACGAATCTCTTTTAGAACCTTCTTCAAGCGCTCTTCGAAATCTCCGCGATAACGACTTCCTGCGACGAGTGCTCCCAAATCTAGTGAATAAAGTTGCTTATCTTTTAGCGTCTCTGGAACGTGACCTTTGACAATTGCTTGGGCTAATCCTTCAACAACTGCGGTCTTTCCAACGCCTGGTTCACCAATCAGAACAGGGTTGTTCTTTGTACGACGGGAGAGAACCTGCATCACGCGCTCAATTTCACGCTCACGACCAATTACTGGGTCGAGCTTTCCTTCACGCGCAGCTGAAGTGAGATTGCGACCAAATTGATCGAGAACTAGAGAGGTTGATTGCGTCCCCTCGGCCGGACCACTTGCAACCGCTTCTTTACCTTGGTAGCCAGAGAGAAGTTGAATGACTTGTTGGCGAACACGATTTAGATCCGCGCCTAACTTAACGAGCACTTGAGCGGCAACGCCTTCGCCTTCGCGAATCAATCCAAGAAGTATGTGCTCGGTGCCGATGTAGTTATGGCCGAGTTGAAGCGCTTCACGGAGCGAGAGTTCTAAAACTTTCTTTGCTCGGGGAGTAAATGGAATATGACCGCTTGGCGCTTGCTGACCCTGACCAATAATCTCTTCAACCTGTGCGCGAACGGCTTCAAGTGAAATGCCGAGCGATTCCATTGCCTTGGCAGCAACGCCCTCACCTTCATGGATAAGCCCAAGCAAGATGTGCTCGGTACCGATGTAGTTGTGGTTGAGCATCCGAGCTTCCTCTTGCGCCAAAACGACAACGCGACGGGCCCGATCTGTAAAGCGCTCAAACATGGTGCTCCCTTTTTCTGCTCTGCTCTGTTCTCTCTTGCCTGTATTAGGCCTAAGCCTAGAGCTGGAGTGGGTGAGAGTTCATCTCGATTTCCTCTGCCCTGCTTGACCGGTATAACGCTGGACCGGGTGAAGTTATGCCCGAATCAGGACGCCACTAGATTTGGCCAGAATTTCTCCGGATGGGGCTACCGCTAGGCCCGAACCCTCAGGGAGGCCGTACATCAGGCCAGGACGAGCAGGCAGCTCTCCGTGAAAGTGGACCAACGCCTCAAAATCTCCTAATGCAAGGCCCGGATGCCAACTCCCGCCCATAACAAAGCCTCGCCCTAAAACCATCGCACCTGCGCTTGCCCCGTAAATCACACCGCGCTCTAAAAACTCCACGAGCACATCTTTATGAGGATTTAATTCGCGAAGAAGTTTTTCAGGAGATCCACCGGGAAAAATTAATACATCGATTTCTGCAATCGCCTCTGGAGTGAAATCTGAAATTTCCGTGAGCTCGATTCCGTAGAGAGAGAAATACCCAGATGCAAAAGCAACGGTTGCCACACTATCTCGCTTACTCACGCTAGCGCCGGGAAAGATTCCCACTCGAGAGCCGGAGATTAAATTGACGAAGTACTGATCAAACTCTGCAGAGTCAGCATGAAATTCATTGCCGCCATGAAGAAATAATGTAGAACGTAACAAGGCGTTCTCAGAGAACCTTTAACATTCGAGTATTACCTAAAGTATTTGGCTTCACCGATTCGAGATCAAGGAATTCTGCAATACCTTCATCGTAGGAGCGAAGTAATTGTTGATATACGTCAGGTGCAACAGGTGCTCCTTGAATCTCAACAAA
>JBEGVX010000148.1:0-4291 GCA_041178105.1 Actinomycetota bacterium | reverse complement strand
CAGAGACAGAGACAGAGACAGAGACAGGGATCGAGATCGTGATACGCCACGCTCCTTCCACAATAATCGCCGCCCTGCAGTAATTACCGAATCAGAATTTCTCGCTCGAAGAGAGAATGTTGATCGGATGATGTTGGTCCGACAAACAGGCGATCGGACGCAGATTGCTGTGCTTGAAGACAAGATTCTTGTTGAGCACTATGTAAATCGCGCTTCGAGCTCTTCCTATGTTGGCAACGTCTATCTCGGGCGCGTGCAGAACGTTCTGCCCAGCATGGAAGCTGCGTTCGTTGATATTGGCAAGGGTCGCAATGCTGTTTTGTACGCTGGTGAAGTTAATTGGGATGCAGCGGGGCTAACTGATGGAACGCCACGAAAAATCGAATTTGCACTTAAGACTGGCCAGCCAGTTCTTGTGCAGGTGACCAAAGATCCAATCGGACAGAAGGGTGCGCGCTTAACAAGCCAAATCTCCCTTCCTGGTCGTTATCTTGTTTATGTTCCAGGTGGCGGTATGAGCGGCATTAGCAGACGCCTTCCTGATGTTGAGCGCAGTCGCCTCAAATCAACTTTGAAAGGTTTGGTTCCTGATGAGGCCGGTGTAATTGTCCGGACCGCCGCAGAAGGTGCGAGCGAAGAGGAGCTAACGCGCGATGTTGCACGTTTGAAAGCGCAATGGGAAGTAATTGAACAGAAAGCGAAAGATCCAAGCGCATCGGCGCCATCGCTTCTTTACGCTGAGCCTGACCTCAACATTCGAGTGGTACGCGATATCTTTAACGAAGATTTCCGTTCGATGCACGTTCAAGGCGAGGACGCTTGGGAGGAAATCAATAGCTATCTGAGCTTTGTCGCTCCTGATCTCGTGCAGAAGATTTCAAAGTGGCATAAGCCAAAAGATATTTTTGCTGAACATCGAGTCGAAGAGCAATTGGCAAAGGCTCTTGATCGAAAGGTTTATCTACCATCGGGCGGTTCGCTAGTTCTAGATCGGACCGAAGCAATGGTGGTAATCGATGTGAATACGGGCAAGTTCATCGGCAAAGGTGGAAATCTCGAGGAGACTGTTACGAAAAATAACCTCGAAGCCGCTGAAGAGATTGCTCGCCAACTTCGTCTTCGTGACTTAGGCGGCATCATCGTTGTTGACTTCATCGATATGGTTCTTGAATCAAATCGCGATCTAGTTCTTCGACGATTGACTGAATGTCTGGGACGAGATCGCACTAAACATCAAGTTGCGGAAGTAACTTCATTGGGCTTAGTTCAAATGACGCGCAAGCGTGTTGGTCAAGGATTAATCGAAGCATTTTCGACTACCTGCGAAAGTTGCCATGGCCGAGGAATCCATATTCATATGGACCCTGTGCCAATGGCGCCAAACTCATACGTAAATGCTGAACAAGATGAACAAGATGAACACGATAAACGTGGTGAACATGAGGAGGAGAGCGAACGCGAGCTCGCAGTTAGCGAGGAACTGCCATCCGACGATGTGCAGACTCCAGCAGGGCTGGCTGTTGCCAGCGCTGTCTCCGACGAGCCACCTGCCACCCCGGGCACCCCTTCAAGCGGTCGACGGGGACGTCGCCGGGTCAGTAGCGGTGGCGTGATTACGCCGGCTGGCTGATGGCCGCCTAACCTCCAGTTTGACCGGCAGGGGAGCCAATCTCTACCCTTAGCAGGCTCAGGTAAATGAGAATTTTCTAGCAGCAACTAAAGCAGTAAACGTCTTAAGCAAGGAGAATCGTGTACGCAATCGTTAAGGCTGGCGCACGCCAGGAGCGGGTATCCGTTGGCGAGATCCTCGATATTGATCGAGTGGAAGCTAACGTTGGTGCGACCGTTTCCTTGCCATTACTTCTTGTTGTCGAAGGCGGAAAGATTTCCACCCCAGGGTCGGGATCAACTGTCAGCGCTGAAGTTCTCGAAGAGGTTAAAGGTCCAAAGATCGACATCCTCCGTTACAAGAGCAAGACTGGCTACCGCCGTCGTCAAGGTTTCCGTGCGAAGAAGACTCGCATCAAAGTCACAGCAATTAACAGCAAGTAACGATTAGGGAGTTACGAGATGGCAAGTAAAAAAGGTGTCTCCTCGACACGAAATGGTCGCGACTCCAATCCACAATTTCTTGGCGTAAAGCGCTTTGCTGGCCAAGTTGTCCGCACAGGTGAAATTCTTGTTCGTCAACGCGGTACACATTTCCACCCAGGTGCAAATGTCGGTCGTGGCAAAGATGACACTCTCTTCGCGCTCGCCGCAGGTTCAGTTTCCTTTGGTACTGCTCGTGGTCGACGCGTTGTGAATGTCCTCCCTCAATAATCAACGGACTTATTTTTAGCGGGTCCGCATTCGGGCCCGCTTTTTTATTTAGGACATGAATAATGAGAAATAGTGAGAAAGGGGGATAGAAAATGTCAGCAGTTTCATTTGTTGACCAAGCGCGACTAATCGCTCAAGCTGGAAGCGGCGGTAACGGTTGCGTCTCTGTCCACCGCGAAAAGTTCAAACCATTAGGAGGCCCTGATGGTGGCAATGGCGGTCGGGGTGGCGATGTCATTCTGGTTGTTGATCCCAGCGCGACAACGCTCCTTGATTTCCACTACAGCCCACATCGCACTGCAACTTCAGGTCGCCATGGTCAAGGCGGCCACAAAGATGGTCCACAAGGTGAAGATCTCATTCTTCCCATTCCCGAAGGAACAGTGCTGCGCGATGAGCATGGAAATGTGATTGCGGATCTTTTGGGCGTTGGAACTCGATTTGTTGTTGCTCGCGGAGGCGCCGGAGGACTAGGAAACTCTGCGCTCGCTTCTTCCAAACGGCGCGCACCTGGATTTGCCCTACTTGGCGAGCCTGGTGAGAAAGTTGAATTAACTCTCGAACTTAAGAGCGTTGCTGATATTGCTCTAGTGGGTTATCCATCTGCAGGAAAGTCATCGCTTATTGCGACTATTTCGGCTGCCCGCCCCAAAATTGCTGAATATCCCTTTACAACGTTGGTGCCAAATCTTGGCGTTGTCGAAGTTGGTGAACATAGATTTACCGTCGCTGATGTTCCAGGTTTGATTCCTGGCGCGAGTGAGGGAAAAGGACTCGGGCTTGAGTTCTTGCGCCACGTTGAACGGTGTTCTGCGCTCGTTCATGTACTTGATTGCGGAACGCTTGAAAGCGATCGAGATCCGATTCATGATTTTGAAGTTATCGAAAGTGAACTGGAAGCGTATGGCGGTTTGCAAGATCGACCACGCATCGTTGCTCTAAATAAAATTGATTTACCTGATGGGCGCGCTATGGCGGAAATGGTCACGGAAAATCTTCGTGCACGAGGACTCGAGGTTTATCCGATTTCTGCAGCGACGCGTGAGGGAATCACTGAGTTGCTCTACGCCATGGCAGCGCTTATCAAGCGAAAGCCGAAAGAGAGCGTAGAAGCGCCTCGCATTGTGCTGCGACCAAAAGCTGTCGACGATGCTGGTTTTGAAGTAACGAAAGATAAGCATGGTCGATTCGTGGTCACTGGCGATAAGCCAGAACGTTGGGTCCGCCAAACAAACTTCAGCAACGAAGAGGCAGTGGGTTATCTAGCTGATCGCCTAGCTCGCTTGGGAGTTGAAAAGGCGCTCTTTAAATTGGGGGCGGAGCCTGGGTGTGAGGTCATGATTGGTTCCGATGACGATGCCACTCGCTTTGAGTGGGAGCCAACTATTGAGGCTGGCGTGGAGCACTTCCACACCAGACGTGGTCACGACACTCGCGTGGAGGCCGTACAGCTGGGAATCCATAAAACAATCGGCGAAGATGAAAGTATTAATGGTGAGAGTGCGAAGTGGAGTGAAGATTGGAGTGAGGACGATGCGCAGTGAAGTCACTCGTGCCAAACGTATCGTCGTCAAAGTTGGATCTTCTTCATTAACGGGAAGCGCGGGCTCGGGATTAGATAGCAAGGCTGTTGATTTATTGGTTGATGCAGTAGCTAGCGCGAAAGCTCGGGGCATTGATGTCTTAGTTGTTACCTCTGGCGCGATTGCCGCAGGCTTAGCACCCTTGGGTTTGAAATCCAGACCAAAAGAATTGGAATTGCAACAGGCTGCCGCTTCAGTAGGGCAAGGGTTGCTGATGCATCGTTACACCGAATCTTTTGCTCGCCACTCGATTACTGCCTCGCAGGTTCTTTTAACAAGCGAAGATATCGTCCGGCGCAGCCATTATCGAAATGCACAACGCACCCTTGATCGCCTACTTTCTCTTGGTGTAGTTCCAGTAGTGAATGAAAATGACACTGTTGGCA
>JBEGVX010000147.1:0-2625 GCA_041178105.1 Actinomycetota bacterium | reverse complement strand
CTGCCACAGACTCGCTTCGTTCTGCGAAAAGCTCTTTCAAAGAATCTGCCAGTGATTCTTGTTATTAATAAAGTCGATCGTCCGGATTCACGTATCGCTGAAGTGGTCGACGAGGCATACGAACTCTTCCTCGATCTTGATGCCGATGAAAAGCAAATTGAATTCCCAATTGTTTATGCCAGTGCAAAGGCAGGGCGCGCAAGCTTGGCACGTCCTGAGAATGGTGGGATGCCGAACGAGAGCAATCTCGATGTGCTCTTCGAGACTATTTACTCTGCAATCCCAGCTCCAACATTTACTGAAGGTGCGCCACTTCAGGCGCAAGTGACAAATCTCGATGCCTCTCCTTATCTAGGTCGGTTAGCAATCTGCCGAATACACCAGGGGAGTATTCGCAAAGGGCAACAAGTCGCGTGGATGAAAGTTGATGGTTCTGTGGAGCGCGCAAAAGTTGTCGAGCTTTTGATGAATGATGGGTTAGAGCGCCAATCAGTAGAGAGCGCCGGACCAGGCGACATCATTGCTGTTGCTGGTTTTGAAACAATTACCATCGGTGAAACACTCGCTGATCCAGAGAGCCCTGTAGCGCTCCCTCTCATTACTGTTGATGAACCATCAATCTCGATGACAATCGGAATTAACACCTCGCCACTTGCTGGCCAAGAGGGTAAGAAGCTCACTGCACGTCTAGTAAAAAATCGTCTCGATGCTGAATTAATTGGAAATGTCTCGCTCCGTCTGCTGCAAACAGATCGCCCAGATACCTGGGAGGTACAGGGGCGCGGCGAACTTCAACTTGCTGTCCTCGTTGAAATTATGCGTCGTGAAGGTTTTGAATTGACTGTTGGCAAACCTCAAGTTGTGACGCGAATGATTGATGGCAAACTTAATGAGCCGATGGAATCGCTTACTATCGATGTACCCGAAGATTTCCTTGGAATCATCACGCAGTTAATGGCAAGTCGAAAAGGTCGGATGGCTCAGATGACTAACCATGGAACGGGTTGGATTCGCATGGATTATCGAGTTCCGTCACGCGGCTTGATTGGGTTCCGAACCGAGTTCCTCACCGAAACACGTGGCACCGGTTTACTCCACCATGTATTTGATGGTTACGAACCATGGCACGGTGAGATTCTTACTCGCCCAACGGGCTCTCTCGTTGCTGATCGTCGCGGCATGGTCACCTCATATGCGCTTTCCTCGCTACAAGAGCGCGGCACAATCTTTGTCGAGCCGGGATCTGAAGTGTATGAAGGAATGGTCGTTGGCGAGAATGCCCGAAACGAAGATATGGATGTCAATGCTGTTCGTGAGAAGAAGCTGACCAACATGCGCGCCTCTGGATCTGATGATGCTGAACGATTGATTCCACCAAAGCATTTGAACTTAGAACAAGCGCTGGAGTTCTGCCGTGAAGATGAGTGCGTAGAAGTTACTCCTAAGACAGTACGAATTCGTAAGGTGCTCCTCGACCAAAATGAGCGGGCGCGGGCTACATCCAAGGTCAAAAAGCGGAATGAGCAGATCGACGGCGAATAGTTATATTCCACCCCCAACTAGCGTACTTTTCATTGATTCTTCCCACCCACAAAGGGGATAAAAGGCGAGCTTGACTACGCTCTGTCACTTCAGGCCGGTACCTTGTGACCATGCTGACCAGATTCCACCCCACCAAACGACTTCTGGTCGAAACGGTGGCCACGCTCTTGGAGTCGAAGCGGCCTTCAGAAATTCTTGCCGATGAAGTTCTTGAACGCTCAGGAGTTTCAAAAGGTTCGATGTATCACCACTTCGAAGATCTTCAAGAGCTTGTTGAAACCGCTCAAATTTTTCGCTACTCAAAGTGGATTGATGGATCGATAGATTTCCTAGCGTCGTATGTAGCAACAGCGCGTACCAAAAAAGAGTTGCGCGAGGCATTACTTAAATTAACAGTAGTCACTCAAGCAGATGAGCGAAAAGATGCGCGCGCTGAGCGAGCTCAAGCTCTCGCAGCCTGTTTTAATAATCCTCGGATGGCAAAGCAGATGGGGGATGAGACTCAGCGTCTCACCGATTCGATTGCTGATGTCACAGAAGAAGTTAAAAACAAAGGCCTCTTTCGACCAGAAGTTCATGCGCAAGTGCTCGCTACATTTATTCAGGCATACACTCTTGGAAAATTGGTCAACGATTACAATCCAACAGCGGTGCGAGAAGATGATTGGAATCAATTCATTATGAATATTGTTGACAATACTTTCCTTACGCGGGAGTAGTTAGAAATCGTGCCCTCACAGAAAAATTCGAAGCTCACTTTATTCCGGAAGCCACAAACTCAATCAATAGTTTTTGATGAGGAACAACGAAGAGTTATCTCTCATCGAGGTTCGCCATTAGTAGTCCTCGGTGGCCCTGGCGTAGGAAAGAGCGCATCACTAGTCGCACGAGCCCAGAGCTACATTGCTGATGGCCTAAATCCGGATCAGCTACTTGTCCTTACCTATGATCGACATCGCGCTTCTGAATTAAATGATCAGATTTTTGCCGAAAGCAAGCGCGCGACCTCTGGCTCACTAGTAAAGACTTTTCCTGCGTTAGCTTTTGCAATTCTTCGCCTTTATCGGGCCCGAGCCGGGAAAA
>JBEGVX010000146.1:0-3303 GCA_041178105.1 Actinomycetota bacterium | reverse complement strand
CATCCCCATGAAATTTATTTTTCTTCCAACCAATGGCCCAGGAGAGATTCGCCTCGAGCGGATTTATCTCTAGAGACAACTCATGACCATGAAGCGGATAGCCCATTTCAGTTCTCAACGTGTCACGAGCACCTAATCCTGCAATCTTTCCTCCGAGTCGGAGTACCTCCCGACTGAGTGCATTCCATAATTGGATAGCCCCTGCATGCGAAGGTATCAACTCGTACCCATGTTCGCCGGAATAGCCCGTGCGGCAAAGAGTGAACGAAACGCCATCAAATTCAAGATCTACAAAAGCCATGTACTCCAAATTTTGATCAATACCAACAGAGTTCAGTACTTCACGTGAGAGCGGTCCTTGAAGAGCAATCACGGCAAAGTCTTGATGTCGATTGGTGATAACCAGCTCTGGTTGGCCACTTGCAATATTAGCTTCTGTCAGAATTTCAAAAACTGAACGAGCGTTTGCCGCATTTGGAATGAGAAGCAGTTCATCCTCACTCCGACAGTAAATTATGATGTCATCAATTACTCCACCGGCTTCATTGCAGAGCAACGAATATTGCGCCTGACCCGAGTGGATTCGGTTAAGGTCATTAGTGAAAATTTCATTAGCCCACTCTTTTGCACCGGCGCCCTTAATGAGGATCTTCCCAAGATGGGAGACGTCGAAGAGGGCAACTTTCTCTCGCACGGCTTGGTGTTCAGCGAGAGTTCCGCCACCTACAGGCGCGGGATATTCCAGCGGCATTTGCCATCCCGCGAAATCGCCGAGTTTTGCGCCCAAAGCTTGATGAATAGAGAGTAATGGCGATTCCACCGGCTCAACTTACCGCGACTGGTTAGGCTTTCACCATGACACACTCGATGAAACTCTCCGTAGAGGATTTCGGTAAAACCGCACCTCTAGTTATTGGATATCGCTGCGCACGTGAAGGGGCACCAATCACCCTTGTCGCAAACGCCTCTAGTTTCACATCAAAAGAAGAGTCGTGGCTTATGAAAGCTCTGATGAATTCCCGCGTTGCAGGGAAGAGTAATGAGTTTCGCACGATTACCAATCCCGAAGGACAACTAATCGTGGCGGTTGCGCTCTCGCAAAAATCAGATTTGGAGGGGATGCGTAGAGCAGCTGGTGTCGCTTCCCGAACATTGATTGGCTACAAACGCGCAACCTTTGCTATTGCTTGTAAGGACAGTAATGAATTTAGAGCTGTAGTTGAAGGTGCGGCGCTTGGTGCCTATCACTTCCATCAATTCAAAGGAACAAATGAGCTTCCTATTTCGCTAGAAAAAATTGGTTTTCAGCCTGGGCGTAGTATTAAAAATGCGCAAGCAATAATTAAGCGAACTGAAATTCTTGTCGAACAAGTTCGATTTGTTCGAGATCTTATTAATATGCCGCCGAGCTATCTCACCCCTGAACGGTTTATTACTTTGGTGAAAGAGAGCCTTCCCAAAACTGTGCGGATGAACGTAAAGACACATACTCAACTTAAATCCGAAGGGTATGGTGGCATTACCGCGGTTGGTCAAGGTTCTGCAAACCCTCCTCGACTATTACATCTTTCTTACAAACCGACCAAGTCAAAAAAGAAATTAGCTTTCGTGGGCAAAGGAATCACCTTTGATACTGGCGGCTTAGCTCTAAAGCCGGCGCAAGGCATGGAGGCTATGAAATCCGATATGAGCGGTGCGGCTGCAGTTGTCGGTGCCATCATCGCTATTGCCGAATTGAAACTGCCCATTTCGATTGATGCATGGGCGCCGCTTGCCGAAAATATGGTGAGTGAAAGCGCCACGCGCCCCAGCGATGTCATCACTATTTATGGTGGAAAGACCGTTGAGGTACTCAACCCCGATGCGGAAGGTCGCTTGATACTCGCTGATGCTCTAGTTCGCGCTGTTGAAGTCACAAAAGATCTCGACGGAATTATCGATGTTGCGACGCTGACCGGTGCGCAGATTGTCGCGCTCGGAAAACGAACTGCTGCCGTGATGGGAAATAACGACCAATTCCGAGAGGGATTCCTCGACGCTGCACAGACTGCAGGCGAGAGTTTTTGGCCAATGCCGCTGCCGGAGGAGCTTCGAGCATCGCTCGACTCCCCTGTGGCAGACCTCGCCAACATTGGAGAGCGAATGGGAGGAATGCTGGTTGCTGGCCTCTTCCTGAGAGAATTCGTCCCTGCCGATCTGCCTTGGCTCCACCTCGACATTGCGGGCCCCTCCTTTAATGAGGAGCAGCCCCATGGCTACACCCCGGTAGGTGGGGTGGGCTTTGCCGTTCGCTCACTGACCTACTTTGCCGAGGTCACAGCCACCAGTTAGGAGTGGGAAGATAGCCCCATAGGTTGGGCAAGCAGAGCAAGAAGAGATGTGAAAAGGCGGGAGTAAGCGGATGTCTTTTGATGTAGTAATCCTTGGTGGAGGTTCAGGTGGCTACGCGTGCGCCCTTCGTTCGGCGCAACTTGGCCTCAAGGTCGCCCTAATCGAAGCAGGGAAACTTGGTGGAACGTGTCTTCATCGCGGGTGCATCCCGACAAAGGCGCTGCTCCACGCAGGCGAGATTGCAGATAACACCCGCGAAGCCCATGAATTCGGAGTTGTTGCCGAATTAGGTGGCATCGATATGGGTGGTGTCAATAACTACAAAGATGGCGTGATCACAAAACTCTATAAAGGTTTACAAGGTTTAGTGAAAAGTAGAGGAATCACTTATATCGAGGGGCACGGAAAAGTAATCTCGAAAGATACCGTCGAAGTTAATGGCGAAAAGTACACCGGTAAAAATCTCGTTCTTGCAACTGGCTCCTATCCTAAAACTCTCCCAGGGCTAGAAATAAATGGCACAACTATTGTGACAAGCGATCACGCGCTAACTCTCGACTATGTACCGAAGAGCGTCATCGTTCTTGGCGGTGGAGTTATTGGTTGCGAGTTTGCATCTGTCTGGAAATCTTTTGGCTCTGATGTTCGAATCATTGAAGGTCTCCAACATTTGGTACCACTAGAAGATGAGTCTTCTTCAAAATTATTAGAGCGCGCATATCGTAAGCGTGGAATCAACTTTGAATTGGGAGTGCGTTTCAAGAGCGCAACTCCTACCGCGACAGGTGTCAAAGTTGCCCTCGAAGATGGACGTGAATTTGAAGCTGATCTACTTCTTGTTTCAGTCGGTAGAGGCCCCACTTCAGCGAATCTTGGTTACGAAGAAATCGGTGTGGCAATGGATCGCGGGTACGTCTTGGTTGACGCGAAATGCCGCACTAACGTGTCGAACGTGTTTGCCGTTGGTGACTT
>JBEGVX010000145.1:0-2647 GCA_041178105.1 Actinomycetota bacterium | reverse complement strand
ATATTGCCCTGGAATCAGTAGCAACAGCATAGTTCGAGAAGAGTGGTGAGTAAGTATGATTCGTTCCGACCTATACATAAATGGCCAGTGGGTAAGCACCACTAAGCGACACCCTATTCACGATCCAAGCGATGATTCAATAATCACTGAAATTTCGGTTGCTGGTGATGGCGAAGTTGATGCCGCAATTGATGCGGCAGCTAACGCGTTTCCAATTTTCGCAAGAATGGCACCTCGAGCACGTGGTGAGATATTGCGAAAAGCATTTGAGATTATGATTTCAGAAGCTGACGAGCTTGCTCAATTAGTCTCACGAGAAAATGGCAAAGTTCTTGCCGATGCAAAAGGTGAGATCCTCTATGCTGCTGAATTCTTTCGATGGTTCTCTGAAGAGGCGGTCCGAATTAATGGTGAATTTAGGCTTTCACCAAGCGGCGATAAAAGAATTCTTGTTACCCATCAGCCGATAGGCGTTTCACTACTCATTACACCTTGGAATTTTCCTGCTGCTATGGCGACAAGAAAGATTGGCCCGGCGATTGCTGCAGGATGCACCGTTATTGTGAAGCCTGCAATGGAGACGCCGCTGACAACTCTTGCAATAGTAGATATTTTAGAGCGAGCTGGATTGCCGGCAGGAGTTGTAAATGTCATAACACCAACACCAGCAGGGCCTGCCGTCTCTCGCATACTTGCAGATCCACGAGTAAAAAATCTCTCTTTCACCGGTTCGACTCAGGTCGGAAAGCTTTTACTCAAACAGGCAGCCGATCGGGTAATTCGAACATCAATGGAACTTGGTGGGAATGCGCCCTTCTTAGTTCTTGACGATGCAAATATAGATGAGGCAGTTGCAGGTGCAATGTTGGCCAAACTTCGAAATGGTGGCGCAGCGTGTACCGCAGCAAATCGCTTCTATGTCTCGCAAAAAGTTGCCTCTGAATTTACCCAAAAACTCACCGAAGCAATGGCTAAAATTAAAATGGCACCTGGTTTAACTGAAGGTGCACAACTAGGCGCCAGCGTCTCAATTAAAGAGCGCGATAAAATTTCAGAATTAGTTGATAGCGCAGTGCAACAAGGTGGAAAAGTATCGCTGGGTGGCGCGAAACCTTCCGGGGCTGGAGCTTTCTATCCTGCGACAGTGATGACTGTCGATGCAGACAATGACATCTTGAAGGAAGAGATTTTCGGACCAGTTGCTGTCGTTGTTTCGGTTGATTCTGATGAAGAAGCTATCCGTCTTGCCAATGACACCGCCTATGGCTTAATTAGTTATGTTTATTCGGGAGCGTTAGATCGAGCTATTCGAGTATCTGAAGCCATGGAATCTGGGATGGTTGCTATAAATCGAGGAGTCATTTCAGATCCGGCAGCTCCATTCGGTGGCTATAAGGAGAGCGGGCTTGGCCGTGAAGGTGGATTTGATGGGATACATGAATTTCTCGAGAAGAAGTTTATTGGGGTGACAATTTAATTAAGCGCCGTGGAACTGCACCCAACAAGTAAACGTAATCACAAATTGATGCGCCTCCAGGCGTTTTGGGGTGGAGCATCAAATGGCGCATGGGTGATTTTCGCTATTCCTTACTTAGTTCGACTTGAAGCATCAATTACATTAATTAGCATCTACGTCGCGCTAACTTCGTTAGGACCACTCATTATTGGCCCGATTGCAGCGGCAAACCTTCGAAATAGGGCGCAACAACGAAAGTGGATGTTGATCTGCGGTGTGGCATCTCGCATCTTCTTCTTTATGCCTGCAGTTGCTCTCCTTTTCGAAAATCGTCGTGCAGAGATTGCAATTGCCATGTTCTGTCTTTGCGCAATGCCGACAATTGTTTTTGGTGCGCTCTGGTCACCAACACCAGGCGTTGTAGTCGAAGCAGAACATCAGCCGATGATTGTCAACGCTCGAGTGCGAATTGCAAATATCGGCGCGTTGTCAGCAAATGCTGTCATCGGATTAGGGATGATCTTTCTCCCATTTCCCTTTAATTATGTAGCTGTCTTTGTCATCTCGGGTTCACTCGGTCTTGCAGAAATGTATATTATTTCGCGGATTATTTACCCTGAATCACCTCAGGCTTACCTAGATTCTTTCAAAGAACATTTTGATGTGAAGAAGATTAGAGCAGAGCAAAAGTTCTTTTATTTTCTCCTCGGTATAGGTTTGATTGTCAGTGCCTCATCCGTTGCCGGGCCCCTGCAATCCGTGTACTTCATCAACGAGCGTGGAGTATCTGATCGCTGGATGGGCGTATGGGCAATGGCGCTCTCGGTTGGCGCAGTTTTTGGCACGCTTATATGGCGCAAGCTTCAAAACGTTTACGGGAGTTATGCAATTTTCTCGTGGACGGTGCCCATTTCAGGAATTTATTTCCTATTAATTATTCTTGCCCCAAACATCGAGCTGATATTGATTGCGACGCTATTTGCGGGATGGATGAACGCGGGGACAGATACCGGAATCTGGTTGGGACTTTTCAGGTATGGCAGCGAAGAACGTCGCACCATGTTGATCAATATCTATGTTGGGGTTGCATTGGGAATCCCATTTATCGCTGCCTTCTTCATTCCGTTCTTGACTAATCGATTCACGCTGACAGAAATCTTTATCGGCTCTTTCATAATTCGCACTCTGGTA
>JBEGVX010000144.1:0-3448 GCA_041178105.1 Actinomycetota bacterium | reverse complement strand
CAACTGCACCTAGGTTCCACGGTCGCCATCAATTAAATCGCCATCCAGATGGTCTTGAAAAATGTATTGGTTGCGAACTTTGCGCGTGGGCATGCCCTGCAGATGCAATTTACGTTGAAGGCGCCGAGAACACCGATGACCAGCGGTACTCACCAGGTGAGCGATACGGCAAGGTCTATCAAATTAATTATCTCCGGTGCATCTTCTGCGGATTATGCATTGAAGCCTGTCCTACTCGTGCTCTCACAATGACCAATGAGTACGAATTGGCAGATGACTCGCGTAAGAAATTAATTTTCGAGAAGGAAGATTTGCTTGCTCCACTTCGTAGTGGAATGTTGCAACCACCACATCCGTATTACCCAGGTACAGATGATCAGGATTATTACCACGGCCGAGTCACCGAAGCGCACCCTTCTCAGGAGCAAAAGTGAATATCGCCGCAATCGTAAATAATCAGACGCAAACTCCCGAAGCAGTTCTTTTCTTCATCCTGGCACCGATCATGGTCCTTTCAGCGCTAGGAATGCTGATCGTAAAAAAAGCTGTTCACTCCGCGCTGCTGCTAGCGGTCGTGATGGTGGGACTTGCAATCCTTTATATCGCTAACGAAGCGCCATTCCTAGGTATTGTGCAAATTGTCGTCTACACCGGCGCAGTCATGATGTTATTCCTCTTTATTTTGATGTTGGTGGGCGTTGATTCTTCCGACTCCCTCGAAGAGACCATTAAGGGACAGCGCATCGGTGGCGTTCTTGGTTCTATTGGCGTGGGCTTCTTATTGATCTCCTTGCTAAGTCGAGCAGATTTGGGTCGTGCGTACTCTGGTTTAGATCTTGTTAACGGTGAGGGAAATGTCCAAGCGATCGCACGAACGCTCTTCACTCGATATGTATGGGCATTCGAAGTAATTTCAGCGCTTCTTATTACAGCGGCGCTTGGCGCTATGGTTTTGGCGCATCGCGAGCGATTACTGCCACGTAAGAGCCAACGCGAACTTGCCGCAGAGCGAGTTCGACAGAGCGCAGTGCCTGTTGCTGGTTTACCTGGTCCTGGAACTTACGCCCAACACAATGCAGTTGATATTCCAGCGCTTCTTCCGGATGGTTCTCCAGCAGATGCATCTGTGTCAAAGGTGATTGCCGCGCGAGGCGAGTTAGCAAATCCGGCGGCCTACCGCATGAATGAGAGCGCCAAAGATAAAGAAGAAGGGGAGGAGTAGGAAACTATGTCACTAGATAATTACCTCTATCTCTCCGCTCTCCTTTTCACGATTGGCGCAGCAGGAGTTCTTATCCGCAGAAATGCAATTGTTGTTTTCATGTGTGTCGAGTTGATGCTTAACGCGTCGAATCTTGCCTTCGTAACTTTTTCACGAATGAATGGCAACATAGATGGTCAACTCTTTGCTTTCTTCACGATGGTCGTCGCAGCCTGCGAAGTAGTTGTTGGTCTGGCCATTATCGTCACTATCTACCGCTCTCGTCGCTCTGCTTCCGTTGACGATGCGAGATTGTTGAAGCTCTAATGAACGGAACCTCACAAATGCTCGTTTATCTCATCGCTATCCCGCTCTTCAGTGCAGCCTTCTTATTACTTGGAGGTCGCGCACTCGACAAAGTTGGACACATCATCGGAACGCTTGCCTCATCCGCTGCGTTCGTCGTTGGATTACTCGAATTCTTCGCGATGCTTGGGCGAGCGCCAGAGAATCGAGCTGTCACGCAACAGCTTTTCACATGGATTGAAGTGGGTAACTTCAACGTTGGAGCCACACTCTTCCTGGATCAACTTTCAATGTGCTTCGTATTGCTCATTACCGGCGTAGGAACCCTCATTCATATCTATTCAATTGCATATATGTCACATGATCGTGACCGACGACGGTTCTTTGCATTCCTTAATCTCTTCATCGCAGCGATGTTGCTCCTAGTTCTTGGAGACTCCTACTTAAGTCTTTACGTGGGATGGGAAGGCGTTGGACTTGCCTCCTATCTACTTATCGGATTCTGGAATCAAAAGCCGGCTTATGCCACGGCGGCTAAGAAGGCCTTCGTTGCCAATCGCGTTGGCGATGTCGGCTTATCACTAGCGGTCATGATTGCCTTCGTTCAATTTGGTTCAGTCTCATTTAGTGGGGTTGCTGAAGGGGTTGAAGCTGGCAAGGCAAGCTCCTTGGCGCTAAATTGCCTTGGCGCTGCGCTCCTGCTCGCTGCAGTTGGCAAGTCAGCTCAATTCCCACTCCAAGCATGGCTCGGGGATGCAATGGCTGGACCAACTCCAGTCTCTGCGCTAATTCACGCAGCGACAATGGTGACAGCTGGCGTCTATCTCATTTCACGTTCGCATTTTGTCTTTGATGTTGCCACTGTGGCGCAAACGCTCGTTCTCATTGTT
The DNA here is from genome assembly GCA_041178105.1 of Actinomycetota bacterium. Classification (GTDB taxonomy): domain Bacteria; phylum Actinomycetota; class Actinomycetes; order Nanopelagicales; family Nanopelagicaceae; genus IMCC26077. The sequence continues at coordinate 1,051 of JBEGVX010000144.1, read as the reverse complement.
GGTGCAATCACACTTCTCTTTGGTGCAATTATCGGTATGGCAAAAGATGACATTAAGAAGGCGCTTGCGGCATCAACAATGTCTCAGATTGGTTACATGATTCTTGCAACAGGACTTGGACCAGTTGGCTATGCCTTCGCGATGATGCACTTGCTTACCCACGGATTCTTCAAAGCAGGAATGTTCCTCGGTGCAGGTTCGGTAATGCATGGCATGAACGATGAAGTAGATATGCGCAAATATGGTGCGCTTCGAAAGTACATGCCAATCACCTTCATTACTTTTGGCTTGGGATATCTTGCAATTATTGGCGTGCCGCCTTTCGCAGGTTTCTATTCAAAGGACAAAATCATCGAAATTGCTCTTGATGCCGGCGGAGCTAAAGGAATAATTCTTGGTTCGATAACGTTACTTGGTGCAGCAATCACTGCTTTCTACATGTCACGCGTCATGCTGATGACTTTCTTCGGCTCGAAGCGATGGGATGCTGGCACCCACCCGCACGAATCTCCGGCGCTCATGACGATTCCAATGGTCATCCTTGCTATCGGATCGGTCTCGGCAGGTTTCATTTTCAATATGGGAGATCGGTTCATTAAATTCCTTGAACCGGTCTTTCATAGCGAACATGGCGAAGGCCATGGCGAGAAAGCACACCTAATTCCACCAATTGCAGTCTCTGCTCTTGCGCTTACTGCAGTTGCAATAGGAGTATCGATTGCAATCGCTAAATATGGTCGAGGGAAATCCATTCCAACTGTTGCACCAAGTGATGTTTCGGTCTGGACCAAAGTTGCTCGCCGTGACCTGCTTCAAGATGATCTCAACGAGGCGCTCTTTATGCGTCCTGGTCAAGAGCTAACCAAAGCACTGGCGATAGTCGACGATAAAATTATTGATGGTGCCGTGCGCGGGGTAGGTTCAATCACTCTGGATGTGGCATCTGGCGTGCGAAAGACTCAGACAGGATTTGTTCGTTCATACGCGCTATGGATTGTTGTCGGTGCCGTTGCAATACTTGCCGCGATTACGTTGGTGACGCTATGAGTTC